>JABZIV010000009.1 GCA_015258095.1 Lachnospiraceae bacterium | reverse complement strand
ATGGAAAAGATAAAGACAAGAAGCCTTTAGCCTTACAGCGTTACGCTGTAAGGCTTTTTTCATGAAGAGGGAGTTTCGAATGAAGTTAAAGGGAGCGAGAATCTTAATGGAAGAATTGATTCGGCAGGGAGTGGATACCGTTTTCGGTTATCCGGGCGGTGCTGTACTCAATATCTACGACGAGTTGTACCAGTGCAGAGATCGCATTCATCACGTGCTTACAGCGCATGAGCAGGGCGCTGCCCATGCAGCCGACGGTTATGCCAGAGCAAGCGGGAAAGTCGGGGTGGTTATCGCGACATCCGGTCCGGGGGCAACCAATCTGGTGACCGGAATTGCAAATGCTTATCTGGATTCGGTTCCTCTTGTTGCGATTACTGGGAATGTTGCAACGGAAGCGCTGGGACGAGACAGTTTTCAGGAAGTGGATATTGTTTCCATTACCCAGCCTGTAGTAAAGCATAACTTCATGGTGAAAGAAGTTTCCGAACTGGAACAAACCATTAAAGAGGCCTTTTTGATTGCCAGTACAGGAAGAAAAGGGCCTGTCTTGATTGATATTCCGAAAGACGTGCAGGTGGCGGAGTGTGAGTATGGTGTTGCGGTTCTTCCGAAGATGCCGGAAAAAGCGGTTCTCTCGTATGATGAAGAAGGCGTAGTTGCGCTTCTGAATCAGGCGAAAAAACCGTTTATCTATGCCGGAGGCGGGGTAGCAGCCTGTCACGGGGAAGAACTCCTCCGTGCCCTTAGTGAGAAGCTGGATGCACCGGTGGCACTCAGCCTGATGGGACGGACTGTTTTTCCCGATTCCCATCCTTTAAGCCTTGGGCTGGTCGGGATGCACGGAAGTTATCAGGCGGCGAAGGTGCAGGCGGAATGTGATGTACTTTTGGCTCTGGGGGTACGATTCTCGGATAGAGCGACCGGAAAGATTTCCTCTTATACGAAAAACTGTAAAGTGATTCACGTCGATATCGATAAGGCGGAACTGGGAAAGAATCTGTCTCCGGACTTTTCCGTACAGTCGGATGTGAAGAAGTGGATAAAAAACATTTTGCCGAAGCTTGAGGAGAGAAAAAATGCAGAATGGTGGAAGGAGATAGAGAGCTACCGGAAAAAAGGGAAAGCGGAAAAGAATGCATTCCACCCGGAGAACATTCTGGAATGCCTTCGTCGATTTACGAAAGATGAGACTGTGGTTGCGACAGACGTCGGGCAGCATCAGATGTGGACGGCGCAGTACTATCGTTTTGAAAAACCGGATACTTTTCTGACATCGGGCGGCCTGGGCACAATGGGTTATGGACTCGGGGCAGCGATTGGAGCCTGCTTTGCGAAAAATAAACAAGAAACGGTTTTAGTGAGTTCAGAAGGCTCTTTCGCTATGAATTGTAACGAACTGTGTACTGCAGTGAAAGAAAAACTTCCTTTGACTATTCTTCTTCTGGATAACCAGGTACTGGGAATGGTCAGACAATGGCAGACCGCCTTTTATGGGAAAAGGTATTCTCAAACGGTCCTGGATAGAGGAACGGATTTCGTAAAATTAATAGAAGCCTACGGAGGAAGAGGATTTTCTATCCATAGCCTATCGGAATTGGAAAATGCCTTGGAAGCACGAAAGGAGATTCACGGACCGGTGCTTCTGGATTGCCATATTGATAAAGATGAGATGGTACGACCCATGATTCCACCAGGAAAATCCGTCAAAGAAATTATCCTGTAGAGTAGAGACAGAAAGAAGAGCAAGATGGATGAGAAGGAGTGGAGATGAAGAAGTTTACGATTGATTTATTTGTCAACAATCGATTCGGCGTATTGAACCGAATAACCGGTTTATATTGTAAAAGAGGGTATAACATTGAGTCTATTCATGCCGGCCCTACGGAGATTCCGGGTTGCACGAAGATTGAAATCGTTTCCAGCGGAGATGAGTATATGAGAACACAGGTTATTTCTCAGCTGGAAAAGCTCTATGATGTGAGAAAAGTTGAGCTGATTTCGGAAGACGTTATGTAGAAAATGGTATGGAGAGCGTACGGTTTATCGGCGTGTTTTAGTGGCTTGGAAGAAACCGGATGGCGTAGAATGCCGCAAGGCTTTACGATAGAGTTGGGGAGAGTATTCCTCGTGGACAGGAAAAAATAGGGATGCATTGAGAGAAACTCTGTTTTTTCCGCATTAGAGAAAAGGAGAGAAAAAATGGCTGTAATGTATTATGACAAGGACTGTGATCAATCCCTTCTGAAGGGAAAGAAAGTAGCGGTAATCGGATACGGTTCGCAGGGACATGCGCATGCTCTGAACCTGAGAGATAGCGGTGTCGATGTCGTGGTTGGACTCTATGAAGGTTCAAAATCGGCTGCGAAGGCGAAAGAGGACGGATTTACCGTACTGAATACGGATGAAGCGACCAGAGTTTCCGATATCATCATGATTCTTGTCAATGATGAGAGACAGGCAAAGTTGTATAAGGATGAGATTGCGGCAAACCTTTCTGCCGGAAAGACGCTTGCCTTTGCACACGGTTTCAACATTCATTATCATGCCATTGTTCCGCCTGAGGATGTGAATGTAATCATGATTGCACCGAAGGGACCGGGACACACGGTTCGTTCCCAGTATGTAGACGGAAAGGGCGTGCCTTGCCTCGTTGCCTGTGAACAGGATCCTTCAGGAAACTCCATGGATATTGCCAAGGCTTATGCTGCCGCAATCGGTGGTGCCAGAGGCGGACTCTTGGAAACGACGTTCAAAGAGGAGACGGAAACCGATCTGTTTGGTGAGCAGGCGGTGCTTTGCGGCGGTGTTTGCGCTTTGATGGAAGCCGGTTTCAATACGCTTGTGGAAGCAGGATATAAGCCGGAAAATGCCTATTTTGAGTGTGTCCATGAAATGAAACTGATTGTTGATTTGATTTTCAATGCCGGATTTGAAGGGATGCGTTACTCCATCTCGGATACGGCAGAGTATGGAGACTACACCGCAGGCCCGAAGATTATCGGAGATGAGGTGAAGAAGGCGATGAAGAAGATTCTTTCCGATATTCAGGATGGAAGCTTTGCAAAGGACTGGATTCTTGAAAATCAGGCTGGCAGACCGCATTTCCTGGCGATGAGAGAGGCACACCTGAACAATCTGGTTTCGGAGACCGGTAGAGATCTTCGAAATAAAATGGGATGGAAACAGGTGCAGGATTTGGATCAGGCGAGATAAAGAGTCGCACCGTTACAGAGACGGGTATAGTGAATAAAAGAGCGCAAAGTGAAGCGGGAAGAAGGGAAAAATGGAACTAACACTGGACAGAGTTTACCAGGCGGCTCATGTATTGAAGCCGGTAATCAATCGTACCGAGCTTGTTCATGCAACAAGAATTGATGCGGATTGTGATCTGTATTTAAAGACGGAAAATCTACAGAATACCGGCTCGTTCAAGATTCGAGGAGCTTATTTTAAAATATCCACACTTTCAGAGGAAGAGAAGAAAAAAGGAGTGGTGGCCTGTTCAGCAGGAAATCATGCACAGGGTGTAGCTCTAGCCGCAACAAAAGCCGGTGCAAAGTCTACCATTTTCCTTCCCGCGGTTGCCCCTCTCTCGAAAGTTGAGGCAACAAGAAATTACGGCGCGGAAGTGCGGATGATTGACGGTGTTTATGACGATGCGTATCTTGCTGCATTGGAGTATCAGAAAGAGAGCGGTGCGATTTTTATTCATCCTTTCAATGATATCGATGTTATGGCCGGTCAGGGAACCATCGGCATGGAGATTATGGAGCAGCTGGAAGATGCGGATGCGGTTGTCGTACCGGTTGGCGGAGGCGGTTTGATTTCCGGTGTCTCTTTCGTCGTTAAAAAGCTGAATCCAAAGTGCAAGGTGTACGGTGTACAGGCACAGGGTGCCGCTTCGATGGTGCAGGCCGTAGCGGATAAGCAACTGGAGAGTTTGGAAGAAGTGCATACTTTTGCAGACGGTATTGCGGTGAAGTCTCCAGGGAACTTGAGCTTTGAGATGGTAAGAGAATATGTGGATGAACTGGTTACGGTGAGTGATGATGAGATTGCGGCGGCAATACTCACCCTGATGGAAAAGCAGAAGATTGTGTCGGAGGGCGCAGGGGCGGTATCGGTTGCCGCTGTGCTCTACCACAAAGTTCCCGTGAAAGGGAAGAAAGTGGTTTGTATCATTTCCGGCGGAAATATCGATGTGAATATTCTTTCCCGCGTGATAAATCGGGGACTGATGAAAACAGGAAGAAAGGCATCTCTTTGTATTTCTCTTCTGGATAAGCCCGGACAATTGGAAGAAGTATCCCGTATCATTGCGGAGCTAGGGGCCAATGTTACAAAAGTCGATCACAATATGAATGTGGAAGATGCGGATATTAACGGTTGCAATCTGACTTTACAGATAGAGACAAGAGATTTTCATCACATTGAGGAGATCAAGAAACGTTTCAGAGAAGAAGGATTCTCTTTAGTATAAGGAGGCGGGATGACAGGTGCCGACGCGATTGTAAAATGCCTTTTAGAAGAAGAAGTACACTATGTTTTCGGGTATCCGGGAGTAGCGATTTGTCCGTTTTTTGATAGCTTGGAGTTGGAAGGCATTCAGGGAATTCTGGTGCGTTCCGAGCAAAATGCGGCACATGAAGCTAACGGCTATGCCAGAATCAGCGGAAAGCCCGGGGTATGTGCGGTGACTTCCGGACCGGGTGCGACAAATGTGATTACGGGAATTGCCACCGCCTTTGCGGACAGCATTCCTTTAATTGTCATAACCGGGCAGGTGGAAAGCAGATTACTGGGTTCGGATGTATTTCAGGAGGCGGATATCTGCGGCGCTTCGGAGTCTTTTGTGAAGTACAGCTATACGGTTCGTAGCGCGGAAGAGATTCCTTCGGTCTTTAAAGAAGCTTTTCATATCGCGATGACGGGAAGAAAAGGTCCTGTGTTAATTGATATTCCGATTGATGTACAGAAAGCTTCTGTAAGGCGTTTTCAATATCCGAAAGAGGTGCGTTTGCGTACTTACAGACCTACAGTCCAGGGAAATCCGGTGCAGATTGAACGGATGTTTCAGCGCCTTCATTCCGCTAAAAAACCGATTCTTTGTGTGGGCGGCGGTGCGGTTTTAGCCGGAGTGGAAGAACTGGTTCGAGATTTTTCCCATAAATTTCATATTCCGGTTGGCAGCACGATGAGGGGACTCGGTGTCATGAGAGACGATGACCCGCTTTATTTTGGGATGGTGGGAAATAATGGTCGGAGCTATGGTAATAAAGCCATGAATCTTGCAGACTGTATCATCATGATGGGAGCGAGAGTTGCGGACCGTTCTATCAGTCAGCCCGATCTCATTACGGAAAATAAAACGCTTGTCCATATCGATGTTGATCCTGCGGAAATCGGAAAGAATGCCGGACCGGAAATTCCCCTTGTGGGAGATTTATCCAGTGTCCTTTCACGCCTTCTGGAAGCGGAAGTCTCCCTTTCCTATCCGGAATGGGTCGAAGAGTTGAATGGCTTTAGAAAAGATTTGGAAGAGAAGGAAGCAAAAAAGAACGAAGGAGAAAGACAAGAAGAGCGCTCCTTGGTAAATCCGTATTATTTTTTGGAGCTGTTCAATCAAAAGATTTCTGAAACGGCCATCTATGTTGCGGATGTCGGACAGAACCAGCTCTGGTCGTGCAAGCATTATAAGATGAGAGACGGTCGTTTTTTGACTTCCGGAGGGATGGGAACGATGGGCTATTCTCTTCCGGCAGCTATAGGAGCATACTTTGCTCTTCGGGAAGAAAATGATTTTTCCGAAGAGACGAAAAGAGAAATTTTTGCGGTCATGGGAGATGGTGCTTTTCAGATGAGTATGCCGGAACTCGGCACATTAAAGCAGTATCAGGTCCCTGTGAAACTGATCGTGTTCCATAACGAGGTTCTCGGTTTGGTTAGGCAGTATCAGCATTTTACGTATAAGGATCACTTTACCATGGTGGATCTCGACGGGAATCCCGATTTATCCTTACTTGCAGAGGCTTATCGCCTTCCTTATTTTTCCGTGCACAGGGATGAAGAAGCGGAAAAGCAGATTCAGGACTTTTTAAAGGAAAAGGGAAGCGGCATTCTGGAAGTCTTTATCGATAGAAATGAGGTGGCCTGATGAAAAGGATCTATTCTATTCTGGTAGAGAACCGTTCCGGTGTGCTGGCGAAGGTGGCCGGGCTGTTCTGGAGGCGCTGCTTCAATATTGATTCGTTAACGGTTGGGGAAACCGAGGATTCTGCCGTGTCCAATATGGTGATTGTGTCCAGCGGGGAAGAGAGAACCTTGCAACAGGTTGAAAAACAGCTCAATAAAAAATTGGATATTATCAAAGTACGTACTTTTCAGGAGTCACAGGGAATTCTTAGAGAACTTCTTATGGTGAAACTTCGCTATAAAAGAGACAATCGAAAGGACATTATGGAAAACTGCCAGATTCTCGGTGCAACGATTGTCGAACTCTCGAAGAGCCAGATGGTGATTGAAATGTGCGATACGCCGGAAAGAATCAATATGTTTCTGGAGACCTTGAAGTCTGTGAGCATTTTGGAATGTGCAAGGACGGGAACCCTTGCCATGTTGAAAATTGCAGAAGGAAGCTAGAAACTCTTGTTTTACCTTTCCGATTTTGGCATAATAATAGGAGTTAATTTGTGATCTGGAAAGGAGTATGGTATGAAACTTGTATCGACAAAGAATGCACCGGCAGCAATTGGACCCTATTCTCAAGGTTTCGTGGTAGGAAATCTGGTTTTCTGTTCCGGACAGATTCCGGTAAATCCGGAAAATGGAGAAATTCCGGCAGATATCGCTTCTCAGGCAGAACAGAGCTGTAAGAATGTAAAGGCAATTATGGAAGCTGCCGGCAGTGATATGGGAAAGGTTGTGAAAACCACCTGTTTTATCGCGGATATGGCTGATTTTGCCACTTTTAACGGCGTTTATGAGAAGTATTTTACTTCAAAGCCTGCTCGTTCCTGCGTAGCGGTAAAGACGCTTCCCAAGAATGTTCTGTGTGAGATTGAGGCGATTGCGGAACTTTAAAGATGAAATTTTATACCTATAATTATATTTTGAGTAGAATAGAGGTGACGGACTGGGTGCATATTACCCTGATTGTCCTGGCTACCTCTGTTTTGCTGTTTTGTGTATTTAAATATTATAAAGACAAAAAAGAAAGTAAGTACAGAGAGTTATCTTTGATTGCTTTACTCTTGGTGCTGATTTTAATTGGAATCCGAATCAACGGAGCAATGGAGCATAAAGCTGCAGATGACGGATATGGAGCGGCATTAAGGATGATTGAGGATCTTTCCGGAAAGCTCAACGTTCCGAAAGAAGAAATCATTATCAATACGCAGGCGGCAAGGGATGGTGCCATCATAAGGATTCCGGATAATCGCTTTTATAGAGTGATCAATGTGGACGGGAAGATTCTCTTGGAGAAAATGGACTTATATCATCCCGAAGTAGAGATTGTAGATGTGGAGTCGAAAAAATGATTGTGTCATATTTTACGATTGGGATGAAGCTCGCACTCGGGCTTGTTACATTGGTTATTGTGATTAATATAACCGGTAAAGGGAATCTTGCACCGTCCTCCGCTGTGGACCAGGTACAGAATTATGTTTTGGGTGGTATTATCGGAGGCGTAATCTATAATAGCAGCATTAGTATTCTGCAATATCTGATTATTCTGATGATCTGGATTTGTCTGGTTCTGACGGTGAAGTGGTTAAAAACCAACAATATCTTTTTTAAGAAAGCGATTGACGGAGAGCCGGTTGTCATTATCTCCAGAGGGAAGCTCGATATAGAAGCTTGCCGGAAAGCAGGCCTTACAGCGCATGATGTGATGTTTAAGCTGAGAAGTAATAATATTTATAGTATTAAAGACGTAAAAAAAGCGATTTTGGAGCAGAATGGACAGCTGATTATCGTTCAGTCCGGAGAGGAGAATCCTCGTTTTCCTTTGATTACCGACGGTACGGTACAGCTTCAGACACTGGACAGCATCGATAAAGATGAAGACTGGCTCATGGAGAAGTTGAAAGAGCGGGGAGTCGACAATGTTTCCGATGTCTTCCTCGCGGAATATGAAAACGGAAACTTGACTTTAGTGAAGTATTAGGCAGGGGTAAAAGAATGAAATGTAAATTTTGTGGTGCAGAGGTGGATGAAAAACAGATGTTTTGCCCCAATTGCGGCTTACTGCTGGATTTGAGTTTCACTCCGTATTCTGTGAAAGATATCAAAAAGTCGGCCGGAAAAGCGGAGGAAAAGGAAGAAGAACCCGAGTTTTTGCGCCAGAAAAAAGAATATCTGAAAGAAGAGGAAGAACGGGAAAAATTTACAGAGGAGCACGACTTTACTCTGCCTAAAGAGGAAGCGAAAACGAATGCGGATGTTCCTGCTCTGGAAACGGATGTCGATGTTTCCTTTGTGGAAACGGATACGGATATTCCTGCTTTTGAAGAAGAGCATACAGAGGAAAGTATAGAGTGGGAAGAAGAAAATATTGAGGAAGAGCAGGAGGACGCTTCCGGGGAGGAGAGTATTTTAAGCTCTGAAGAGTATTTTGCCGACGATGCGGACAGTCTTCCTCCGGAAGAAAGTATTACAGAGGAAGAGGAAGTTCCGGTTCCTGAAGAAAGTGACGCGGAAGAAGACAGCCCGACAGAAGAGGATCAGTTCATAGAAACGGAAGAATGTTCGGATGAGCAGGAGCAGGCTGTTTCGGAAGAGGAGCATCTCGAAAAAGAAGAGCGAACAGAAAAGAATACAGAAGAGAATATAGAAGAAAACACAGAAGAAAATACGGAAGAAAATACAGAAGAAAATACAGAAGAGAGGACCGCAGGGGAAGCGGCTATTTATTCGATAAAGGATAAGCAGGAAGAGGAAGAATTCTTCGGAGAGATTCCGGATGATCCGGATAATTTTCGTGAAAAAGCAACGGTTCCGCCCACATCGATTAAGGAGTTTAAAAATGCTTTTCCCAACAAGAAGCTGATGGCGGCAACCGCATTACTTGCTATTTTGGGATTTTCCGCAGTGAATTACTTAAATTCTCCGTCGGTTCGCTACTCTTCTTTCCTGAAAAAAGGAGAGAAACTGATTGCCGGAAAACAGTATACGGAAGCAGTACAGAGTTTGCAGAAGGATAAGGGAAGTTTTAGTGTAGATGAGAAGTATTATCTTTTACTTTCCGATGCGCTTTCTAAAGAAGGAAAGCATGATGAAGCGGTAGAGTGTCTCTTGGAAGGCCGGAAAGTTTTTCCGAAGAATGAAGAATTGAAGAAGAAACTGGAGGCGCTTGCGCCCAAAGTGAGCAGCAATCTCTCCGAAGAGCTTTATCATGATCCGCTCAACATTTCACTAAAGAGCAGTTCTCCTAAAATAGTGTACAGTTTGAGTGGCGGGAAAGAGGATCTGGAGCAGAAAGACTACTCCGGAGAGATTCCTGTTTCCCGAAATGGAAAGTATACGCTGATGGCTTACGCGGTTGCTTCTGACGGTGCAAAGGGAGAGCTGTACACAAGGGAGTTCACCGTCGATTTAGATAAGGAAAAGTATCACCTTTCTTCCTTTGTGGATAGTACGGAAGGAAAGAGTTATATCGATGAAAACGGGGAAAAGGTAATCGGCTGGAAGAGTATTGACGGCAGTTATTATTACTTTGATGATAAAGGAATCATGAAGACGGGATTCCTCGATCTGGGCGGAGAAAAGTATTATCTGGATACGGACGGAAAGATGCATATCGGCCGTTTGGACTTGGAGGGAAAGAGCTATTATTTCGATAAAGATGGGAAAATGCTTCGGAATACATGGGTAGACAAGCGTTACTTTGTGGATGAAAACGGGGAAATGCTGAAAGATCGGAAAAACAGCGAAGGAATTTATTTCGACGCAAACGGAGACCGCTCTTTTGATGCGGCAACGCTCTATAAAGAGCATCCTGACAGTATTCTGGAAATTGTAAGTAAAGAACGGAAAACAGAGGGAAATGCTTACCGCTTTACGGCGAAAGTTTACTACAATAAGAAGAATGGAAGACCGAGCGGAAATATGGCGTATGAGACGGAAATTCTTGTTTCCAAGTCGGCGATGATGCACTACATGGACGAAAAATTGCAGGAGATTACTGCGCAGGATGCGGTCTCCTTTCTTCCCAAATTGTATTTACAGGAGATTGTACAGAATAAATCCGGTGTGATTACGAGGTTCGGATTCGTACTGGGAGAGAGGCACGGCTAAATGGTCAATCTTAGAGAATATCTGCTTCCGTTTCTTCTATTCTCCTTTTTGTTTATTGTCCTTCTGACCTTTATTCTCTACCGCATCATGTGGAGAAGGCTGAACAGAATTATTGAAGAGAGTAAAAATAAGGAGCAGAAGAAAGAAGAGCAGAAGAAAGAAGAGGAGAGAAACAAAGGGCAGGAGGAACTTTTCGAAACGAATCAGGAAAGAGAATAAACCTTTTGCTTATTTAAAAAGCTGTGCAGAGGAGAGGGACGCCTCTGTACAGCTTTTTATCCGTCATGAACGCGATCACCCGGAGTAAAGCGGATTTCATTCAGCATGGAAACGCAAATCGCCTTCATCGGTCATTTCATCTACAATGGCTAAGCTGTAAACTTCATAACCGGCTTCTCTCAATTCTCTTCCGCCGGACTGGAATCCTTTTTCAATCGCAATGCCGATTCCGGCAATATTTGCCTCTGCTTGATTACAGATATCAATTAAGCCGCGCATAGCTTTTCCCACCGCTAAGAAGTCATCAATTAAAAGTACGGTATCTTCTTTTGACAGGAACTTTTTGGCGAGTGTAACGGTAAAATCTTTACCATAGGTAAAGGAGTGTACTGTGGAAGTATACAGTTCTCCATCGAGATTCTTACTTTTCGCTTTTTTTGCAAATACGACAGGAACCTTGAAGTACTGTGCGGCAAGACAGGCAAGAGCAATTCCGGAAGCTTCTATAGTGAGGATTCTGGTAATCCCCTTGTCTTTAAATTCTTCATAAAAAGCTTTACCCAGTTGTTCCAGGAGTTCAACATCCAGTTGATGGTTTAAGAAACTGTCTACCTTCAAAATATTTCCGGGTCTCACTTGTCCGTCTTTTCTGATTCGCTCTTCCAATAACTTCATTTGACTTTGCCGTCCTTTCCAAAAAGCCCTTATTTACGAATAGGGTTTCTATTGATACAATCCTTTTTTAGGAAAGTTTTCTTTATCCTAAAGCAAAACGAAAAAAAAAGAAAGAGTAAAAAGGTTCTATTACAGAAATATAGCAAAAAGAAATAGAGAAAAGGAGAAAAGCATGGAAAAATTGCATTTGCCCGGCGGGTATGACGCTGTTCTGGAGGAGTTTGCCGAGAAAAATAAGGTAGAGTTCAATACCGCATTCTTTAATCTGATGGATTTTGTACAGCTGAAGGATTATGCATTTACAGAAGTAAAGATTTTGATTGAAGAACCGGATTGCTATTTGGAGGGAGGGGAAGAAATTCAGGAAGAAGAAGTTCTTCTTGCGTTTATGGAAAGCTTCGGTGAAAATACGGTCGGTGCGACAGTGCATGGATATTATCACAGAAAGAATTCGTTTTTGACACTGGAAATCAGTTATGATGATGCGTTAAGCTGTTGGGAAATTCTATCTATGTTTCAGAGAAAGATTCCTTCTATGGAAGTAGTGGATGGCAGTTTATATCTTTTCTACATCAGAGATGCAGAAGAGGAGCGTTTTACACCGGCTTCCTTCCCCCTGATTTCCTCCTTGGGAGAGGAAGAGGAGAAGTATGGGAAGGCGGGATACTTTGAATCGATTTATGTCGATGAGGAGGATTTCTCGGAGGAAGAAGACTCTTTTTCAGAGGAGGAATCCCCGGAAGAGGAGTAAGGTGAAAAAGGAGTTCAAGCTGCTTTATAAATTTTCTTTGCAGTAATTTCGAATAGCGGCTACCTGGTAAAGAGAACCGACAGACAGGAGTAATGTTCTGCCGTTCTCTTTTTTCATTTTTTCCAGGTTAAAGGCGAGTCCCTCTTCCAGACTTTTGGCAATGTGAATTTCCCCATCGTACTCTTTCTTCCACTCGTTAGCCAAGTCCTCCGCTTTTTTCCCCCTTGTGCGGTCCGCCTGATAAAAGGTGAAACTCAGACTGTTTCTTTTTAAAATGTGGAGCATACTGCTATAATCTTTATCCGCCATAACGGAGAAAAAGACTCTTTTTTGGTAATGCGGGAAAAGCATTTCTACAGAGCGGACGACCGCAGTCATCGCCTGCGGGTTATGAGCGCCGTCCAGGATAAAAAGAGGATTTCTCTTTAAAACTTCAAAACGACCTTTCCATTGTACTGTGTACAAACCGAGTTTCACCGCTTCTTCCGGAATGCGGTAGCCGCTGCTTTTGAGATAGTCGACAGCATCCAGAATGACCATGGCATTGTCCAACTGATAGTCTCCGAGTAAGGAGAGAGCATACTCCTTTCGCTCTTTATAAGAAAAATACTGGTATCCGTTATCCGGATGAAAGGGGTAGGAATGTAAGAAGTGGGGATTTGTAGAGAGAAATGCCGCATTTTTTTTATGAGCGATTCTGCGAATGACTTCTTCCACTTCTCTCTTTTGCCGCATGAGAAGAACCGGAGTATCCGCTGTAATGATACCGCCTTTTTCTTCTGCAATTTTTTCCAGACTGTCTCCCAGAATTTCAGTATGCTCCAAAGCGATAGGACAGATGATGGAAAGCATCTTGGACTTTACAACATTTGTAGAGTCCAGACGCCCGCCCAGTCCCACTTCGAGGATTAGAAAATCAACCTGCTGTTCTTGAAAATAGAGAAAAGCGACCGCAGTAAGCAGGTCAAAAGCGTTTGGGGTGGGATATATCTTTTCGGATTCCTCCCTCACTTTGTGACAGAGACGGCGTAAGTCTTCGTCGGAAATGTCTTCTCCGTTGATGCGGATTCTCTCATTCATCTTCTCAAGGTGGGGAGAGGTGTATAAAGCGGTTTTGTAGGAAGCGAGCGTAAGAATATTCTGTAGACTGGCGGCAACCGATCCTTTTCCGTTGCTTCCGGCAATATGAATCACGGCAGGGCCTTCGTCCGGATTGCCTAAGCGGTTTAGAAGCGTTCTGAGAGGGGTCAGGTCATGACGGGTCTCTACCGCCTCCGCATAAGGAATCTCCTTTCCTGCCTCTTCGTTCCGGACAAATGAAGGAAGAAGCAGTGCGAAACATTCTTCTTTTGTCATGATTTATACTCCTGCAAAGAAAGACGATTTTCCAGAATATACACCATAAATTGAATCGTAAAGAATTGCATACTTCCATTGATGAAAATCTGAATCAAACGAGTAAGCATGATAGGGAGAAGAGGAGAGCCGGAATTTATTGCAATCCATAAACTGTTTAAGAAGAGACTGCAAATCAGCTGTGTAAGAACTACGCCGAAAAGAATCGTTCCTCTCGTTCTCTTTTTTCGAATGGCCAGCGAAAAAAGGTAGGCAGAAAGAGCGAGGGACAGAGTATAGCCCGGAAAATAGGGATAAGAAGAAAGAAAAAGTCCTCCCAGTAAGTCGGATAAGACGGCAACGAGGACACCTTCTTTCGTGCCGAAATATAAAATGGCGAAAATCATGGGAATAAAGCCGAAGCCGATGCGAATGTTCCACGCGTTGATGGAGAAGACCCGGCTGAGAATAATCTGAAGGGCGACCAGCATAGAGAGATAAATCACTTTTTTTGTGTTCCATTGTTGCGATGGCATATTTGTTCCTCCTCACGAACTTTATGCATTGCATACTATCCCAGTACAATCGTTTTGTAAATGAATTATCGCAAAAGTTGTAAGAAAAAAGCCGGTAGTTTTCCTCCTTTCTTTGCTAGAATAGCGAAAAAGTGAGGTTATTATGAAAAAGAAATGCATTCGTACTATATTGATTTTATTTGTTTTATGTCTCCTGCCTTTTACAGCGTTAGCCGATGGTCCTGACCTGGATGATCAGGAAGAAGTAAGGAGCGGTCCCGGAATGGATATTGCAGAGAAGGATAAAAAGGATATAGGGGAAGTTTCACAGCTTCCTTTTGACAGAGAAGCCTCGAAAACCGTGCCTCTCCTTCCGGATTATGCCTTTTCGGATCACAGAGTCTACGATTACAATGCCATGGCAGCGGATCTTTTGAAGTTAAAAGAAAATTATCCGTCTATGGTTCTGGATTCTTTGGGGAAAACAGCGGATGGGAGAGAATTATATCATGTTGTGATTGGAAATCCCTCTGCAAAGAAGAAGATTCTGGTACAGGGAAGTATTCATGCCAGAGAATATATTGTGACTAAAGTGGTGATGCGGGAGTTAGCCGGTCTTTTGGAGATGGAAAAGAATCAAAAGATGTATAAAGGAAAGTCTATGCAGGATCTTTTAAAGAACAGCTGTATTCATTTTGTCCCCATGCTGAATCCGGACGGGGTAACCCTTTCACAGTATGGATTGAACGGAATCGGTTCTGAGGAGCTTAGAAACAGAGTGCTAAAAATTGCAGAAAAAGAAGGCGCAAAAGACCTCAATAGCTATTTCCGTTCTTGGAAGAACAATCTGCGCGGTGTGAATCTGAATAAAAATTTTGATGCAAATTGGGAACAAACTGTCGATAAGAAAGGATACCCTGCAAAAGACGAGTACAAAGGGGAAGCTGTGGAGTCCGAGATAGAATCAAAGGCGCTTGCGGATTTAGCGCGGAAAGAGCATTTTTCTTCTTCTATTAGCTACCATACGCAAGGAGAACTTGTCTATTGGTACTTTGGAGAAGGTTCTTATGTGGACAGCGCAAAGAGTCTGGCACAGATTGTTGCGAGAAATGCACAGTATAAAATCAGCAATGCCTATAGCGAACGGTATGCGGGAGGCTTTAAAGATTTTATGGAGAGGAAATATAACATCCCGTCCGTTACGATTGAATGTGGCAAGGGAACAAGTCCTGTTCCGGAAGAACAGATCGACAAGATATGGGAAGGACAGAGAGGGGTTCTCCCTGACTTACTGCTTAGTTATGCAAGTTCCTAAAACATAGCTTAAATAATAATTTTATTAAGAAATGCTATCTTTCTTTCTCTTTATGGTATAATACCCTGATTAAATAAGATGAAAGGGGGCTTGGTGGGGCGTTTATGTTTTCACCTCCCCTTAAAACATGCATAATCAGGAGGATAAGATGGCAGAAGAGAATCGTGCTGTTGACGCTTTAAATGTGGAAGGGGAGTCCAAGAATTTCATTGAGAATTTTATTGATGAGGACTTGAAGGAAGGCAGGGTAAAAGAGATTAAAACCCGTTTTCCTCCGGAACCGAACGGTTATCTGCATATTGGTCATGCCAAATCGATATTGTTAAACTACGGTATTGCGAAAGAGTACGGCGGTACTTTTAATTTGCGATTTGATGATACCAATCCTGTAAAAGAGAAGACGGAGTTTGTAGAGAGTATTCGAAAAGATGTGGAGTGGCTCGGCGCTGATTTCGGAAACAGGATGTTTTTTGCATCGGATTATTTTCCCATCATGTACGAGAAAGCGGTATTCCTGATTCAAAAAGGAAAGGCTTTTGTGGACGATTTAACAGCGGAAGAGATTCGCGCATATCGCGGAGATTATAATACTCCTGGAAAAGAGAGTCCCTATCGGAACCGTTCCATTGAGGAGAATCTCCGCCTTTTTCAGGAAATGAAGGAAGGAAAGTTCCAGGACGGCGAGAAGACGCTCCGCGCAAAGATTGATATGGCGAGCCCGAATATCAATATGCGTGACCCGATTCTCTATCGTGTTTCCCACATGAGTCACCACAATACCGGAGATGAATGGTGTATTTATCCGATGTATGATTTTGCGCATCCTATCGAGGATGCGGTGGAGGGAATCAGTCACTCTTTGTGTACCCTGGAATTTGAGGATCACAGACCTCTTTATGACTGGGTTGTGAAGGAGTGTGAGTTTCCTTATCCTCCAAGACAGATAGAGTTTGCTAAATTATATCTGACCAATGTGGTTACCGGAAAGCGGTATATCAAGAAATTGGTTGAGGATAAGGTTGTAGACGGCTGGGATGATCCGAGACTTGTTACCATTGCCGCCTTACGGAGAAGAGGGTATACCAAAGAAAGCCTGGCACAGTTCATCAAGCTGTCCGGAATCTCCAAGGCACAGTCTTCCAGTGATTATTCCCTCCTGGAGTACTGTATCCGGGAAGATTTAAAGCTGAAAAAACCGAGATATATGGCGGTTTTAGATCCGATTAAACTGGTTATTGACAACTACGAGGGCGAAGGAGAGATTCTCCGTATTCCGAACAATTTGGAGAATGAAGCCTTAGGAGAGAGAGAAGTTTCTTTCTCGAAGGACTTATATATTGAGCGAGATGACTTTATGCCGGATCCTCCCAAGAAATATAAGAGACTCACGATGGAGAATGAGGTTCGTCTCATGGGAGCCTATTTTGTAAAAGCGGTATCGTATGAATGTGATGAAGAGGGAAATGTGACCGTGGTTCATTGCACCTATGACCCTAAGACGAAGTCCGGCTCCGGTTTTACGGAAAGAAAAGCGAAGGGAACCATTCATTGGGTGGATGCGAAGACCGCTTTTCAGGCTGAAGTGAGACTGTATGAGCAGCTGATTGATGAAGAAAAGGGAAAGTTGAATGCAGACGGCAGTCTGAATTTCAATCCGAACTCTCTTAATGTGAAGGAATGTTTCCTGGAGAGCGGACTGAAAGAAGCGGAGCCGCTGGACAGTTTTCAGTTTGTACGAAACGGATATTTCTGTGTAGACAGTAAGGATTCGACGGAGGGACATCCTATTTTTAACCGCATCGTATCTTTGAAGTCCAGCTTTAAAGTACAGTAGTTCGAATAGCTGTTTGTTTCAAAAAAGGAGGGTAAGATGGCAAAAAAGTTCGGTTCATTCGTATTTCTTGCAGCATTAACCGGTGCTGTAACAGGTTTAATCTCATATCTGTATAAGTATCAGAAATTCTCGGAGGCGGTGGATCAGGATTTTACCGATGTGGTGGATTCAGCGAATGAGGTAAAAGATTCTGCGAAGCGGTCCTACACGGTGCTGAAAGCATCCCGTACAAAAGAAGATTTTAAAGCGGTGGCGAAGGATCTTGGCTATGCCGCAAAGAATCTGGCAGTAGACACGAAGAATCTGGCTGTCGATGCAGGGAAAGATGCCTATAAGTCAGTGCGGGAAGCTTTTGAAAAGAAGAAGACGGATTTCAAAGACGATGAAGAGGCAGTAGATACAGAGGACGTGGACGTTGAGTTCTACTATGAAGATGAGCCGAATAAAGAAGAAAAGGAGGAGTCTTCTGGCTTAACGGTTACAGAAGAACTGTAGTATGGAGAAGATAAGCAGTTTTACAGTGGATCATATCCGACTTGTTCCCGGCGTATATGTTTCCAGGAAGGACAAAGTCGGTATGGAGACGGTGACCACTTTTGATTTGCGTTTTACCAAACCGAATGTGGAGCCTGCGATGGAAAACGCAGCGATGCATGCTATAGAGCATCTCGCGGCAACGTATCTCAGAAATGATAAGACCTGGAAGGAAAAAGTCCTGTATTTTGGTCCTATGGGCTGCCGTACCGGTTTCTATCTCTTGTTGAGCGGCGATTTGGAGAGCCAGGATATAAAAGATTTGCTTCTTTCCTGCTTTTCCTTTATTGCAAACTATGAAGGGGAAATCCCGGGAGCCACGGAGCGAGATTGTGGAAACTTCCGCGATATGAACCTCCCCGTCGCGAAGTGGTGGGCAAAGAAGTATTTGGAAGAGGTACTGCATCAGCTTAGGGTGGAAAATACACAGTATCCTGCATAAGACCGACTGAATTTTGGATGGTATGATTTTGTACTTGTTTTGGACGGAGAAGAGTAGAAGAGGAATTGTAAAAGGGGGAAAAGATGGGAATCAGAGTGAATCCACACTACCAGGAAGTAAAAGAAAGTTATCTTTTTGCAGAAATTGCAAAACGGATTCGACAGTGGCAGGATAAGCATCCGTCGCTTTCCGATAAACTGATTCGGATGGGAATCGGTGATGTTACGCGCCCTCTTCCCAAGTCTGTCGTAGATGCCCTGGTATCCGCCTCGAACGAGATGGGAGAGGCGGAAACTTTCCATGGCTACGGTCCGGAGCAGGGATATGCTTTTCTTCGGGATGCAATTCGAAAGTACTATGCACAGTTTTCGGTGGAACTTGATTCGGAAGAAATCTTTATATCGGACGGTGCAAAGTCCGATTTGGGCAATATTTTAGATATTTTGGACAGAGGCTTACGTGTACTGGTGACAGATCCGGTATATCCGGTCTATGTCGATACCAATATCATGCAGGGAAATCAACTTCTTTTTGCGCGTGCTGGAGAGGAAAACGGTTTTCTTCCCTTACCGGATGAAACGGTTCAGGCTGATTTGATTTACCTTTGCTCTCCGAACAATCCGACCGGAGCAGTCTATGACCATGAGGGATTAAAACGCTGGGTACAGTACGCGAAGGAACAGAATGCGTTGCTTCTTTTTGATAGTGCGTATGAATGCTTTGTGGAGGGGGATTTGCCGCATTCCATTTATGAGATTCCCGGAGCGAAGGAATGTGCGATTGAATTTTGTTCTTTTTCTAAAAAAGCGGGGTTCACCGGTACACGTTGCGGGTATACCGTTGTTCCGAAAACGCTTCTTGTGGAAGGACAGTCTCTTCAAAAAATGTGGTTAAGAAGACAAACTACAAAGTTTAACGGTGTATCCTATATCGTCCAAAGAGGAGCCGCCGCCGTGTTTAGCGACTCAGGGGAGAAGGAAATTCTGGAAAATATTCAGTATTACAAGGAAAATGCGAGAATCATTATGTCCGCACTCGATGACCTCGGACTCTACTATACCGGGGGAAAACATTCGCCTTATATCTGGTTGAAGTGTCCGGAAGGAATGGACTCCTGGTCTTTCTTTGATAAGCTTCTGAATGAGATTTATGTCGTAGGAACACCCGGTGCGGGATTCGGAGAGGCCGGAGAAGGATTCTTCCGTCTGACCGCCTTCTCCACAAAGGAAAAGACAAGAGAGGCGATGGAACGATTCAGGAAGCTTTTCCAAAAGTAAGTGTTTGTAGGTTTTGATCCTCGTTATAGGATAAAAGCGATAAGTCTACAACGGTGTATTGCACGTTTTGCGCATGACACTCGTTATGAATAATCATAAAAAAGGCTGTAGAAAGAGGAATATCTTTCTACAGCCTTTTTATAAAACATATAGAATTGCCCGGTCAGCTTACTTAGTTAACCCAGATACCGTTGGAATCAACCTGATATCCGTCCGGTGTCATCTTGTTGATGTACAGAGAACCGGTTGGCTGATTCTCTACTGTGTTGGGAGAGAAATAGTACCAGGCAAAGTTAATCTTCTGCCAGCCGCCTACCATGTGACCGTTTGCTGCAATGTAATACCACTGATGCTTGCTTACAATCCATCCGGTAAGAGGAGCACCTGTTTCATTGCTGATGAAGGACCAGGAGCCGTCTCTATTGGTAACCCAATGTCCATTGCTCTCGGGAGCAGTCACACTGGAACCGCCAAAGCTAACTGCACCACCCTCAGCGAAAACGGGAACAACGCTGGCTACAGAAAGCATTGCAACTAAACCGGCAACAAGAATGTTCTTTTTCATAAGTAAAACCTCCATTTGTATTCTCTGACGAGCAATCTCTAAGCTTTTTCTCGTCTTGTCTACTTCATTATAACGATAAGTCATTTTTTTTCAATAAATAAATCTTTTCGATTTTAACGAAATTTAATGTTTTTGTAAGGAAATGGCACTTATACTTTTTTATTTTCTCCGCGTTCACGAAAAGTTCACAGGAATATTTAGCACTCAATACTTGACACTGCTAATAAACTTCATTATAATTTCCCTTGTTGTTGAACGAAAAATCGTGAAGATTACAAGGAGGGTTCACATGAAATTAGTACCATTATTTGATAAAGTTGTTTTAGAGAAAGAGAAGATGGAAGAAACCACGAAGAGCGGTATCGTTCTTCCTGGACAAGATGATAAAGAGAAGCCGGGACAGGCCGTTGTCGTTGCTGTAGGACCTGGCGGAGTAGTCGACGGGAAAGAAATCAAGATGCAGGTAAAGAAAGGGCAGCATGTCCTGTTTTCCCGTTACTCCGGAACGGAAGTGGAGTTGGAAGGCAAGAAGTATACGGTTGTAAAGCAGAATGATATTTTAGCAATTGTAGAGTAAAGTTTAGCGATTATAGAGTAAAGAGAATGGGATGTTCCCTTATAGAAGGAGGCTTTTATGGCTAAGGAAATTAAATATGGAGTTGAGGCAAGGAAAGCACTTGCTGCCGGTGTGGATGCCGTTGCGAATACAGTGAAGGTTACTCTTGGACCGAAGGGAAGAAATGTGGTTCTGGATAAGTCTTTCGGTTCTCCGTTAATCACCAATGACGGTGTCTCTATCGCAAAGGAAATTGATTTAAAGGATCCGTATGAGAATATGGGTGCACAGCTCGTCAGGGAAGTGGCTTCCAAGACCAACGATGTTGCCGGTGACGGTACAACAACCGCAACGGTTCTTGCACAGGCTATTGTGACAGAGGGAATGAAGAACCTGGAAGCGGGAGCGAATCCGATTGTTCTCAGAAAAGGAATTAAGAAGGCTGTGGAGGCCGCTGTAGAAAGCATTCAGAAGCAGAGCTCCAAGGTAAAAGGAAAGGATCAGATTGCGAAGGTTGCCGGTATTTCCGCCGGAGACAGTACCGTTGGAGAGATGGTTGCAGATGCCATGGAGAAGGTGTCGAAGGATGGGGTTATCACGATTGAAGAATCGAAGACCATGCAGACGGAACTGGATCTTGTGGAAGGAATGGAATTCGACCGCGGCTATATCAGTGCATATATGAGCACGGATATGGAGAAGATGGAAGCCAATCTGGATGACCCGTATATCCTGATTACCGATAAGAAGATTTCCAATATCCAAGATATTCTTCCGCTTCTTGAGCAAGTTGTAAAGACAGGCGCTAAGCTTTTGATTATTGCGGAAGATATAGAAGGGGAAGCACTGACGACCCTGATTGTCAATAAGTTAAGAGGCACCTTCAATGTTGTTGCTGTAAAGGCGCCGGGCTATGGAGACAGAAGAAAAGAAATGCTGAAAGACATTGCTATTCTTACCGGCGGTGAAGTGATTTCCGAGGAAGTCGGTTTGGATTTGAAGGATGCTACCATTGAGCAGTGCGGTAGAGCAAAGTCTGTAAAAGTAAGCAAAGAGAAGACCACCATTGTAGAAGGTCTCGGAAAGAAGAAAGATATTACAGACCGGATTGCGCAGATCAAAGGGCAGATCGAGGCTACTACTTCCGACTTTGATAAAGAGAAGTTGCAGGAGAGACTGGCAAAGCTTTCCGGCGGTGTGGCTGTTATTCGTGTCGGCGCTGCGACGGAAACCGAGATGAAAGAAGCAAAGCTTCGTATGGAAGATGCCCTGAATGCAACCAGAGCCGCTGTGGAAGAAGGGGTTATCGCAGGAGGCGGATCCGCCTACATCCATGCACAGTCCGCTGTAGAGAAGATTGTAGAGAAACTCGACGGTGACGAGAAGACCGGAGCAAAGATTGTATTGAAAGCCTTGGAGTCTCCGCTCTTCACGATTGCTTATAATGCTGGACTGGAAGGTGCCGTTATCGTGAATAAAGTGAAAGAAAGCAAGGTCAATTTCGGTTTCGATGCCTATAAGGAAGAGTATGTCAATATGATGGATGCGGGAATTATCGACCCGGCTAAGGTGGCAAGAACCGCTTTACAGAATGCAGCTTCCGTATCGGCATCCCTTCTTACAACAGAATCCGTTGTTGCGGATATTAAAGAACCGCAACCGGCTATGCCGCAGGTTCCCGGTGGAATGGGCGGAATGATGTAAAGCGAAGGCTTCATTCTATGAAGGAGATTTCCCATGGAGAACTATGTTGAGCATCTGGTAAAAGGGAAAAAGGATACAAGGGTTTATATCGAAAGGGGAGTAGCGCTTGCACTCCCTTTTCTTTGCTTTTTTATTTTTCTCCTCTTATCCTTGCCCCCCTTTCTTTTCCTTATTATCTTTATTATTCCCTATCTGGTTTGGATCAGAACGGATAAGGAATATGAGTATCTCTATATGGCTGGTGATTTAAGCATTGACACCGTCTATCATAAGAGCAGTAGAAAACGGGCTTTCTCCTGCACGAAAGAGGAAGTTCTGGAAATCGGACAATATAATGAGAATCGCTTGGAAGGCTGGAGAAGAGAGGGTGTTTCAATAGAGGATTATGCCGGTCTGGGCGAAAATTCGCACTACTTTTATCTTGTGCAGAAAGCGGGAAAGAAGTATGCTCTTATTTTAGACTGTCCGGAAAAACTGCTGAAAGAGATGCGATTGTATAGCAGAGAAAAGGGACTTTAGTACGAGAGTTTAGTGAAGGAGTGATTCATGTCCGATTTTGTTCGTGTTGCTACTGCGAGTCCAAACTTACGTGTCGCGGATCCGTATTACAATGTAAAGGAGATGCTAAAGTGGAAAGACGAGGCGGAGAAACAGTCCGTCTCCCTTTTATTGTATCCGGAACTCTGCGTATCCGGCTATACGGCACAGGATCTTCTCTTACAGGAGGGATTACAGAAGGCTTGTTTGGATGCTTTGCGGATCTTTTCAGAGGAAACGAAAGAGAGTTCTCTTCTTTTTGTTGTAGGGTTCCCGTTTCTCTATCGCGGAAAATTGTATAATGCGGCTCTTGTCATGCAGGAAGGCAGAATTTTAGGGATTGTCCCCAAGAAGCACTTACCGAATCATAGTGAGTTTTATGAAGAACGCTATTTTCAGGAAGGAAGAGAAGAAGTGGAATGGATCACGGACTTTCTTTCGAAAGACTATGATGCCATTCCTTTCGGTATGAACCTGCACTTTACTGCGGAACAGGAAGAACGATTCCGTCTCGCCGTGGAAATATGTGAAGATTTATGGGTTCCCAATCCTCCTTCTATTACACATGCTATGATGGGGGCGACGGTCATTGCGAATCCGACCGCCTCGGACACCCTGATTGGAAAAGGGGAGAGTAGAAGAGCGCTCTTAAAGCATAGCAGTGCCTCGCTTCATACGGCGTATATCTATGCCAGTGCCGGTCCGTCCGAGTCTACCGGGGACATGGTGTTTTCCGCACACAGCATGATTGTAGAGAACGGGAAGATCCTTTCGGAGTCTCCTTATTTTCACGAAGGCTTAACGATTTCCGACATCGATTTATCCGTTTTATGGCAAGAGAGAGTAAAGCAGAACAGTTTTGAAACGGTGCAGGATACTGCGGTTCAGATTCCGGTAAAGCTCAGAAAAATGGACTTTACTGCACAGGGTGTTTCCTTATCCTCTCTTGAAATGAGAAAAAAGGAAGAAAAAGGAAACAAGGAAGAAAGGGAGAAGGGAATCGCCTTTTCTCGCTATATTCATCCGCTTCCGTTTCTTCCGCTTACAGATAGGGAGGATTCGGAAAGAGGAACGGAGATTCTATGTATACAGGCTGAAGGGTTGAAGAAAAGGCTGGAGCATACCGGTCTTCGGAAAGGGATTCTGGGATTAAGCGGCGGCTTGGATTCCACACTCGCCCTGTTTGTTGCCGTAAAATGCTTTCAACTTCTTTCCTATGACGTAGAGGATATTTATGCCGTCACCATGCCTTCTTTCGGTACCAGTAAGCGTACCCATAACAATGCTCTGGACGTAGCGAAGATACTCGGCGTTCGTGTGCAGGAAATCTCCATAGAGAAGGCGGTTCGACAACATTTTCAGGATATCGGTCAGGATGAAAAGGTAAAAGATCTTGTATATGAGAATGCACAGGCCAGAGAACGGACACAGATTCTTATGGATTTGGCAAATAAAGAGAAGGCTCTTCTGCTCGGTACGGGAGATCTTTCGGAATCTGCTCTCGGTTTTTCCACGTACAATGGAGACCACATGTCCATGTACAGTGTCAATTGTGATGTTCCGAAGACGGCTATTCCCCTTGTTTTAAGAAGCTTTGTGGAAAAATACAGAGAGACCGCATCACAGCGGGAAAGAGATTCGGAGAAAAATCTGGAAAATATAGTAGAAGACATTATTCATGCACCCGTTAGTCCGGAACTTTTACCACCGGATGAAAAGGGAGAGATTGCACAGAAGACAGAGGAGCTTCTTGGACCCTATGTATTGCATGATTTTTTCCTCTATATGCATCTGCGATATGGTTTTTCGCCCGAAAAGCTGTTCTTCCTTGCCTGTCACGCTTTCTCTGAAGAAAATCTGGCTTTCTGTAGACGGAAGGATGTACCGGAACCCTCTTCGCCCAAGCTGCTTCTACAAACTTTAAAAGTGTTTTACAAGAGGTTCTTCTCGCAACAGTTTAAGCGTTCCTGTGTGCCGGATGGGCCGAAGGTTGGACGCATTGCCTTGTCTCCAAGAGGAGACTTGCGAATGCCGAGCGACGCTTCTTCCTATCTCTGGTTACACGCTTTGGAGGAGATTGAGAAGAGCATATAGACGGAAAATGAGTTTTTTGTTATACTCGTATTTCACAGAGAGTACCGAACGGGATTTCTCCGGTGCTCCTTACGGCAGTTCAGAAAGACAGGTAAGGGCGGAATGCGTAGAATCGATTCACCGGCGAATGCACTTCTAAAGGAGATTCGAGAACTCAGTAAAAAAAGCAAAAAAAGAAGAGAAACGGGAGTTTTTATAGGAGAGGGAGAGCGCTTGTTAAGGGATTTGCCTCTTTCTTCTCTTGTACAGATATTTATTGCGGAAGACTATCAGGGAACTCTTCCGGAAGGATTGTCCGATACGGATGAACGGATTGTAACTTTAGGAAAAAAAGCAATGGAGAGCATTTCCTCTACGGAGAGTCAGCAGGGAATCGTTGCGAAGATTGCGATTCCTAGAGTGGAAGAGGTATCCGGAGATAACTTTCTTTTGCTCGAGGATATTCAGGATCCGGGAAATCTGGGAACGATATTTCGAACGGCGGAGGCTGCCGGTGTATCCGCGATTTTTATGAGTCGGAACTGTACGGATATCTTCAGTCCGAAAGCGGTTCGTTCTACGATGGGATCTCTTTTTCGTGTTCCTTTCCGGATTGTTCCCGATTTACGGGAGGTGGCTCTTCTCTTGCGAAGGAAAGGCGTGAAACTCTATGCCATGCATCTTCAAGGACAGGAAGTTTTTTACCGGGAAGATTTTATCGGACCGTCTGCATTTCTTCTCGGCAATGAGGGAAACGGTCTTTCTAAAGAGTTGACAAAGTTAGCGGATTGTTTACTTCGTATTCCTATGAAGGGAAAGATTGAATCTCTGAATGTAGCGACTGCGACGACCGTCCTTTTGTATGAAGTTTTTCGGCAAAGAAGTCTATAGCTTGAAAATAAGCGTTACGAAAGGGTGGATGAAGAAAAGAGTGGAGGCATTTTGTGATGGGGAGGTCCAGAGGAAAGATTCCCAACCATAAATGGGATATCCTATATGGGATAACTGCAGTTGTGATTTTTATTATGGCGGTGATGGCACTGAGCAATCCGGATGAGAACAAGGTGCTTTTTCCTTTTATTTTTTTCTTTGCCGCGTTACTACGAGTTCTCCGTTTTATAGAGCGGAGGATGGAAGAAGGCAGAGGAAAGTATATCCAGTTGGGAATTGCAGCTGTTTTATTTGCCCTTAGCGTTATCTCCGGAATCAGTCTTTGGGCTTAATCGTAAAAATAGAGAAAGGAAGAAAACTTGGAAAGAGAAGATTTAGAAAAAGTAATCGAAAAATTGATGGAGAAAGCGAAGGGAAACAAAAACTCCATCGATATGGGAGAGGTACAGGAAGCGGTTAAAGATCTCGATCTCACTGAAGAACAAATGGAAAGTTTTCTTCTGCTACTCGAGAATAAGGGGGTTGAAGTAACCCCGATTGTGGATGAAGATACCCTGAAAAAGATGGAAAATGAAGAGGATAAGGTCGATGGGGATGACCCCCTCCTTGACATGGAAGAAGAGGATTTTTCCAAGGAAGAAGAGGGCGAGGAAATTGACCTAGATGCAGTGGACCTCCTGGAGGGAATCGGTACGGAAGATCCGGTTCGGATGTATTTAAAAGAGATTGGTACCGTACCGCTTCTTACTGCTGAAGAAGAGTATGCCCTCGCCATGAAGAAGCAGGAAGGGGATGAATACGCAAAACAGCGTCTTATTGAAGCAAACCTCAGACTGGTGGTTTCTATTGCTAAGCGCTACACGGGGCGGGGCATGAGCTTCCTGGATTTGGTACAGGAAGGGAATCTCGGCTTGATTAAAGGCGTGGAGAAGTTTGATCCGGAGAAGGGATTTAAACTCTCCACTTATGCCACCTGGTGGATTCGTCAATCCGTGACCCGTGCTCTTGCCGATCAGGCCAGAACCATCCGTGTGCCGGTTCACATGGTAGAGACCATCAATAAGATGTCAAAGATGCAAAGAAAGCTGACCTTGGAGCTTGGCTATGAACCTTCCGTAAAGGAGCTTGCAGAGCATCTGGATATGACAGAAGAAAAAGTACAGGAAATCATGCAGATTGCCAGAGAACCGGCTTCCTTGGAGACCCCTATCGGAGAAGAGGATGATTCCAACCTGGGTGATTTTGTTGCCGATGCAAATGTTTTGTCTCCCGAAGGAAATGTAGAATCCGTGATGCTGAGAGAACATATCGATAGTTTGCTCGATGATTTAAAAGAAAGAGAAAGACAGGTTATTGTCTTGCGTTTTGGACTGGAGGACGGTCATCCGCGTACGCTGGAGGAAGTTGGAAGAGAATTCAATGTTACGCGTGAGAGAATCCGGCAGATTGAGGCTAAAGCATTACGGAAATTGCGGAATCCGGTTCGCTCTAAGCGAATTCGCGATTTCCTGCAATAAAATCTTTTTTCTGGAAATAGAATGAGTACAAAAGAGAATTATGAAAAACGAATGGAGGAGATTATTCGGAAGAACACGGGAAAAGGGAAAATGCGCCTTCTCCTCCATGCCTGTTGTGCACCCTGTTCTTCCGCGATTTTAGAGTCGTTGGCAGAGTTTTTTTCCATATCTGTTTTCTTCTATAATCCGAACATTGATCGGGAGGAAGAATTTAACAGACGGGCGGAAGAGTGTCGTCGGCTTGTAGAAGAGATGCCCGGCGTGTCCACTTGTATTGTGACGAATTATATTCATGATGCGTTTCTTTTGGTGGCGAAAGGATTGGAAAGGGAGCCGGAAAGAGGTGCCCGTTGCACTGCCTGTTTTAAGCTTAGACTGGAAGAAACAGCAGCTTTTGCTTCCCGCTGGAATATAGAGCATCCCGAAGAAAAGTATGATTATTATTGTACGAGTTTAAGTATTTCTCCGTTAAAGGATGCGGATATTCTTAACAAGCTGGGAGAGGAGATGGGGGAAAAATACGGTATAGCCTTTCTTCCGTCGGATTTCAAGAAAAAAGGAAGGTATCAGAGGTCTGTTGAACTGTCCAAACAACACGGCTTGTATCGGCAAGATTTCTGCGGTTGTGAGTTTTCAAGAGCGGAGAGTATTCGGCGAAAGAAGGAGAAAGAAGAAGCTATGCTTTCAGCAGAAGGCGAGAAATAAAAGGCGATTGTTTTTCATAAAGAAAAGGGGAGAGTTGTATGGTTACAGCAGAAGTGAAAATCATTAATGAATCCGGACTGCATCTTCGTCCTGCCGGTGTTTTGACACAAACCTGTATTCGATTTAAAAGTGAAATCATTCTGTACAATGGAGAACGAAAAATTATCGGAAAGTCCGTTCTGAATGTGATGGCTGCCGGCGTGAAGAAAGGCAGTACGGTAAGAGTAGAGTGCAGCGGAATTGATGAAGAGGAAGCCTTGAAAGCAGTTGTAGAGGCCATTTCCAGTGGGCTTGGAGAAGGCAGCGGAGAAGTAAAACCGCTATTTCAGAAATAGAAGGATGCTTCGAAAAGGGCTGTAAAGAATAAAGAACCCTGCATTTTGCTGACACTTTAGATGGATAAAAAGAGGTCTGCGGGAGGAAGAGGATTTCCTTTCGCAGACCTTTTATCTTATTTCCTCATGGAAGAAGCGCTTTTAATCGTTCAACAGCTTTTCCAAGACTTTCTTTTGTATCGATTGCTTCTACTGCACCGGCGTCCATGTAGGAAGCATTTTGCGGATCGATGGGAAGCTTGGCAAGAAGTTCCAGATCTTCCTTCGTACAAAGTTCTTCGATATGGCTCTCTCCGAAAACGGAGATCATCTCATCGCAGTGCGGACAACGTAAGTAGGACATATTTTCAATAATTCCGAGAATCTGGATATTCATTTTCTCCGCCATACGAACGGCTTTCTCTACAATCATGGAGACCAGATCCTGCGGAGAAGTAACAATGATGATGCCGTCTATCGGAAGAGATTGGAAAACCGTGAGAGGTACATCTCCGGTTCCCGGAGGCATATCGACAAAGAGAAAGTCGATGTCTTTCCATTCCACTTCCTGCCAAAACTGTTTTACTGCATTCGCTATCATCGAACCTCTCCAGATTACCGGGTCCGTTTCATTTTCCAGGAGAAGGTTGGTGGAGATGATTTCGACTCCTCCGCTACTCTTTTCCGGAATCATCGACTTTCCATCCTCACTCAGCGCGACACCGTCATGGAGAAGACCGAAGGCCTTCGGGATAGACGGACCGGTGATATCGGCATCCAATATGCCGGTATGAAAACCTTCTTTATTCATCGCGGAGGCAAGTAGAGAACAGACAGTCGATTTCCCGACGCCACCTTTACCGGAAACGATTCCAATCACTTTTTTTACGGAAGAACCCTTTCCTAACGGTAATTTTTCGATTCCTGAAGTTCTGCTCGGACAGTTTGCGGAGCAAGAACCGCAATGCGAAGAGCAGGAACTGTTATTTTGCTCTGCCATGTTTTGTTTCCCCTTTCTCTATAAAAGAAATAAAATTCTCCAGTGATTTGGAGCAATTATTTCTGTGATACATAAAACCGATTTTTCTTTTTGGTATCGGTGAAGACAGTGTAATCTCCACCAAACTTCCATCTTTTAAATCTTTCTCTACAAAAGCACGAATAACGCAGGCAATTCCCATATCAATTTTTGCAAAGTCAATCAGGAGATCCATCGTGTTCAAAGTAATAATTTGTTTAAAGTCCAACTGATTTTCGCGGATATAGCTGTCAACGTAACGCCTGGAGACATTCTGCTCATCCATCAGCATCACGGTGGCATCCTTGAAAAGAGAAAAATTGTTCCCGTGCAGCTCTTTCATTTTTTCCATATAATTAGGAGAGGCAACAAAGACATCTTCCACTTCCTGTTCCAGGATAATACTCTGGTTAAGACCAAGGTGCTTCGGAATCGCCGTTAACGCAATATCGATTTCCTGCGCTTCCAGAATCTGCAATGTCTTCGCACTGTCCTGGTTCTTCAGTGAAACCTGAATATTCGGAAATTGCTCCGTAAAGCGCTTAAGATGAGGGAGTAAGATGTAGCGGCAGAGCGTTGTACTGGCCCCGATAGAAAGATGGCCAATATGGCAGTCTTTCATTTTCTGCAAGGTACTTTCCGCGTCTTCAATAGAATGAATCGCTTCTTCCACATGGCGGAAGAGTACTTCTCCCTCCTCTGTTAAGCTGACTCCTCTGGAGTTTCGTTTGAAGAGCTTTGTATTCAGATTGTCTTCCAGTCTTACAATGGTTTTGGAAATGGCAGGCTGAGAAATATACAGTGCTTCAGCAGCTTTAGAAATATTACCCTGTTTTGCCACTTCAAAAAAAATGCGATATGTGGATAGATTTTGTTCCATAATACTCCTTCTTTCGAAATAACTTATAGGAATAATAAATATCTAAAAAATGTATTTTAATTATAGCAAGAGCTTTGTTAGGATGTAAAGAAAGGAATCGAAACGCTTTCTAAAATATACATAAAAGGAGAAAAATATGGGAATGACGATGAGCCAGAAGATTTTGGCAAAGCATGCAGGTCTTGATACTGTGCAAAGCGGGCAGTTGATTCTTGCCAAGGTGGATTTGGTTCATGGAAATGACATCACTACCCCTCTTGCCATTCGGGAACGGGCGAAGATAGAGGGAAGCGGAGTCTTTGATAAGGATAAAGTTGTTTTCGTCATGGATCATTTTGTTCCGAACAAGGATATAACCTCTGCAAAATGTACGCAGATTTGCCGAAAGTATGCGAAAGAGAATGATATTCACCACTACTATGATGTGGGAAATATGGGTATTGAACACGCACTGATTCCGGAAGAAGGATTGATTACTGCGGGAGAACTTGCCGTGGGAGCGGATTCTCACACTTGTACATACGGGGCTCTTGGCGCTTTTTCGACCGGTGTGGGATCCACCGATATGGCTGCGGCTATGGCGACAGGAGAGCTCTGGTTTAAGGTGCCTAGAGCCATCAAGGTGGTTTTAAAAGGTCGGTTACAAAAGTATGTCAGCGGGAAAGACCTGATACTGCATCTGATAGGAGAGATAGGGGTAGACGGAGCATTGTATGAATCCATCGAGTTTACGGGAGAAGGCGTGCGTTCTCTTTCTATGGATGACCGTTTTGCCATTTGTAATATGGCCATTGAAGCCGGTGCAAAGAATGGTATTTTTCCGGTGGATGAAGAGACGATTCGTTATATTAAGGCTCATGGCAATAAACCTTATACGGTCTATGAGGCGGATGAAGATGCGGAATATGAAAAGGAAATCGAAATCAATTTATCCACTCTTCGTTCTACGGTGGCATTCCCTCATCTTCCGGAAAACACGAAGGAAGTAGGAAGCTTTGACAAGATTCCCATTGATCAGGTTGTCATCGGGTCTTGCACGAATGGAAGACTTTCCGACATAAAGGTTTCCGCAGAATTAATCGGCGGCAGAAAAATTGCGGAAGGAATTCGCTGTATTGTCATTCCCGCAACGCAGAAGATTTATCTGGAGGCTTTGGAGAAAGGATATATCAAGACTTTAATTGAAGCCGGTGCCGTGGTGAGTACGCCGACTTGCGGTCCTTGTCTCGGCGGATATATGGGGATTTTAGCCCCGCATGAGCGCTGTGTTTCCACGACAAACCGAAACTTTGTCGGGAGAATGGGAGATCAGACGTCGGAAGTCTACCTGGCTTCCCCGGAAGTTGCTGCGGCATCTGCCGTTCTTGGCTATATTGCATCTGCGGAAGAGTTGAACTAAGGAGAATAAGATGAAAAATGCGGAAGGAAAATGCTTAAAGTATGGTGACAATGTGGATACCGATGTCATTATTCCGGCACGGTATCTTGCAATTCAGGATAGGGAAGAGCTCGCAAAGCACGCAATGGAAGACATCGACGATCATTTTCGTCAAAAGTTAAATAGAGGGGATATTCTGATTGCGGGAAAGAATTTCGGTTGCGGATCTTCCAGAGAACACGCGCCGCAGGTTTTAAAGGACTCCGGTGTTTCCTGTATCATTGCAGAGAGTTTTGCGCGTATCTTTTATCGTAATGCCATCAATATCGGGCTGGCTATTGTAGAATCCCCTGATGCGGCAAAAGAGATACAGGAGGGAGATACGGTAGAAGTGGATTTTACGGAAGGAAAGATTTTCAATCGAAGCAGTGGAAAAAGCTATTCCATGGCTGTTTTTCCTCCTTTTTTGCAGGATATGATTGATAAAGGCGGTCTTATTTCTTTTGTGAATGAGCGGATGCAAAGCCGGTCTTAAGGAGGCTTAGCAGGTAGTCCACCGGATTTCTTTTTTCCCAGATATTTTTTTGATAAGGGATAAAATATTGTTTATCCTGATAAGACTTTTGGAATTGCGGTCTTTCTTCCTTCCAGACGGGGAGAAAGAGCGCATTTAATTTTTGATAAGCCGTTTCTTTCTTTGCCTTCTCCCACATTGCTTTCGGATAGAGGGAGGAGAGGGATTTATGGACAGCGCGATCTTCTGCGGGAATATAGACATAGTCTTTATAATTTTGGAAAAAACAGGAGAGTTCTCCTCTATAAAGAGGAATGGATAAAGAGACCTCCTTTCCGGAAATCCTCAGTGTGCAATGCTTAAGGACGTATGTTAAGGCGGTAGGAACTTCTTCCGGGAGGAGGAATTGCAGAAGAATACTTTCGGCTGTCGGGTTCTTTTCGGTATCTTCTTCCTGCATGCGCCTATCCGTATGCACTTCTCCGAGAAATCGGATTTTTCCCTGAAAGAGGAATTCATAAGACAGAAAAGAAAGAAGAGCAGGCAGATTTTTCACGTCCTCCAGGTTATGGAGAAGGAGCATCTTTTTCTTCTCTCTGTCTTTGTCTTTTAGAAAATCCCGGTATACGGCAATCAGTTCTCCACCATGGTAAGGGTCTTTTCTGTCGATTCCCAAAAATGCTTCACAGGATTTCAGGCTACAGCTTTCCATACCGTAAAACTGTTTTCTTCTCCGGATAAGCCGAAAGAGATCCGCCTGAAAAAGGGAAAGATGAAGCGGGGCTCTGTGATAGGATTTGGACAGGCTTTCCATATAGCGGTTATCAAAACCGCATCCGTTGAAGCTGAGAAGCACTTTCCGCCCTTCACAAAGAGAGAAAAAAGCGGAAAGAAGTTCTTCCTCCGAGGAAACGGAATCGGAGAAGTACTGGATGATTTCCATTTCCTCTTTCTGAAACAGTAAAACACCGAGGAGATAGAGAGAAGAATTCCTTGGGCTCAAACCGGTTGTTTCGATATCATAAAAGAGGAAGTCTTCGGGTAGAAATTCTGCATAAGAGATCGTTTTTGTCCTGTTTTTCACGGAGGAGGCATCCAGAGTAGAGAGAAGAAAGCGAAGCTTTTCTCCCATTTTCTGATAAGAAAAGGGAAGAGGTATTTTGGTTCGGATGATTTCCATCTTTTCCTCCGTAAGGGTAAAGTCTAAGAAAAAATTAAAGAAATTCTTCTTGTGAAAGCAGCTTCAAAAAATTAAACTGTCTTGTGTCTTGTGTCTTGTGTCTTGTGTCTTGTGTCTTGTGTCTTGTGTCTTGTGGGTGTATTCTAAATGCACGTCGGTCATTCCGATTTATTCATTTTAACAAGCAGTGCACAGGAATGGTAACATTTTTTTGACGGAAGTTTCAATAGAAAATCTTTAAAGGAGAAGGAGTATGGGCGTAGAGAATCAAAATGAGGACATTTCAAAGGAAATGGAAAAACTCATGCAGGAAAAACCGAAAAAGAAAAAAGGAAAGAAGAAGTGGATTTTTTTGGGCGTTTTTCTTCTGCTTCTCCTTTTTGTTATAAAAAATCTTCTCTTTCCGGGGAAGGCGCAGGGATTAATGGTGAGCACAGAGGAACTAAAGAAAGGCAACATTGAGGAGAAACTCAGTGTGAGCGGTCCGGTGTCCGGTACAGAATCCCAGCATGTGACTTCCGATCTCCATGCAAAGGTAAAGGAGATTCTGGTGAAAGAAGGAGATAAGGTTAGCGCCGGTCAGTTACTGGCAAAGTTAGACCCGAGAGATGTGAATGAAGCGCTGGAAGCGGCAAAGACGCAGGTGGATCTTGCAAAAGCGGGGAAAGCGGATGCAGAGAAGAACCTGAAGGCGGATTATGAGAAGGCAAAAACGGCTCTGTCGAACGCGGAGCTTGATTTCCAAAGAAAAAAGAGTCTCTATGAAAGTGGAGATATTGCGCAAAGCGATTATGAACAGGCGGAAAGCGCATTGAAAGACGCAAAGGCCGGTATCGGCACCTTCAAGGTCGGTGCGAAAGGTGTTCAGGTTTCCGATACCTACGATTTACAGATTAAAAGCGCGGAAGAAGCGCTGGAGAAAGCGCAGAATGCTGCGAATTCGGCAGAAATTCATGCTCCGATTGCCGGTACCATTACCAGAGTGAATGTAAAGGTCGGACAGTTTGCGGATAACTTGACCGAAAACAAACCGATTTTCACCATAGAGAATCTCGATCAATTGGAGCTCGCCATCAATGTGTCGGAATACTCCATCGGGAAAGTCAGCCTGGGGCAGAAAGTCAGTATTACGGCGGATATTCTCGGGGACGAAAGTTTAACGGGAGAAGTTTCTTCGATATCTCCAACCGGAGAAGAAAAAGGGACGACGAGCTCGGAACGGGTCATTCCGATTAAAGTGCGTATTGAAGGAGATAAGAAGGGTCTGATTTCAGGGATTACGGCAAAGGCGGACATCGTTCTTTCCGAAGCAAAGGATGTCTTTGTAGTACCTTTGGGCGCGGTTTACACGGGAGAAAACGGAAAGAGTGAGATGCAGTTTGTGGTGAATGGAAAGATTCACATTATTCCCGTGAAAACCGGTGTGGAAAGTGATGTTTCAGTAGAAGTGAGCCCTTTGGAGAAGGATGCCGCCTTTACAGCGGGAGCCCATTTTGTGACAACTCCGGATCCGTCCCTTAGCGAAGGAACCGAGGTTACGGATAAACCGTCTGACGGGAGTTCCGAGAGTGTAGCAGCTGGTGACGGCGCTGTAGTCGTTCGGTCAAATTAAGGGGACAGGATGAACGATACACTGATTGAATTACGAAATTTAGTAAAAATCTATGATACCGGGGCAGTGAAAGTCATCGGTTTAAATCAGATTAATTTGCAGATTCAAAGAGGAGAATTCGTTGCCATCATGGGGCAGTCCGGTTCCGGAAAATCGACACTCATGAATATCTTGGGGTGTCTGGACAAGCCGACTCTTGGACAGTATATCCTGGACGGAGAAGATGTGGCACAGATGGATCCGAATACCCTGAATATAGTGCGAAACCGGAAAATCGGCTTCGTTTTTCAAAGCTTCAACTTAATTAGTCGAATGAGCGCTTTACGGAATGTTGAGATTCCGATGATTTACGCGCATAAGAAGTCTCCGAAAGAGCGGAGGGAGAGAGCGGAGATGCTGTTGGAAAAGGTGGGACTCGGCGGACGGGTGCATCATCAGCCGAACGAAATGTCCGGAGGACAGCGGCAACGTGTCGCCATTGCCAGAGCCCTTACGAATGAGCCGCCTCTGATTCTCGCCGATGAGCCGACCGGAAACCTGGATACGGCTAGTTCAGTGGAAATCATGGAGATGTTTTCCGCACTGCATAAGGCAGGGGCAACGGTTGTAGTGGTTACCCATGAAGAAAATATTGCAGCCTATACGGACAGAATGCTTCGTTTTTCCGACGGAAAATTGATTTCCGATAAGAAAAATGAGAATCCGACGCCGGTGCGGGACTTGAGTATTTTTGAGGGAATGTATAAAGGAGAGAGTCATGTTTCTTGAAAATGTAAAGATGGCGCTGGGGTCTCTTAGAGCAAATAAAATGCGTTCTTTCCTGACGATGCTGGGAATCATCATCGGCATCGGTTCCGTGATTTCCATCGTTTCGATTGGAGACAGCATTCGGAAAATGTTTTCCGACCTGTATAAGAATGTGGGCGTTACACAAGCCTCGATTATGATCAGTCCCTATATGGATCAAAGTGAAATTCGAGACAGTGATGACTTTACCATGGATGATTTGACAAAATTCAAAGAAATTTTTGGAAGCCGTACAGATTATGTGGATAATCAGGCCACGGGAACGATCGATGTGAAGGTGGAACGAAATCGACTGAAAGTGAATTTGGAGGGAGTTGACTATAATTACCAGGATTTTCAGCCGGTACAGATTCTGAATGGTCGCTATCTCTCGAAAAAGGATGTTGATGAAAGAAGAGCGGTTGCCTTGATTTCAGAGAATACCGCTCTGAAACTTTTTGGAACGCAGAATGCTACAGGGAAGACTTTTCGAAGTGATTTTCAGGGTGAAGTCAAAGAATTCAACGTGATAGGAGTCTATCGTAAAGATCTGAGTCCGTTTGAGCAGTTGCTTATGGGCGGCGCACAAGACAAAACGGGAGAAGCATTTGTTCCATGGACTCTCCTTACCGGTCCGTCCGATGTATTTTCCGCTATTCGCTACTTCGGTAAAAAGGGTTATACGGCAAGTGAAATGGCGGCTTTGAATACGGATATCAAGGATTATTTTTCCCGTGTGAAGAACCGTAAGCCGGAGGACTGGTATATTGCGTCGGTACAGGATGAAATGAAGCGGGTAGACAGTGTCATGGGCGGTCTTTCCGCGGCAATTGGCGGCATTGCGGCGATTTCCCTTCTGGTTGGCGGCATCGGGATTATGAATATCATGTTGGTCTCCGTTACGGAAAGAACGAGAGAAATCGGTATTCGAAAGGCACTGGGAGCCAGTACCGGGGATATTCTTGTACAGTTCCTTACGGAATCGGCGCTTCTTTCCGGCTTAGGCGGGCTTATCGGAGTGATTCTTGCGAGTACACTGGTGCATTTAGGTGCACTGGCTTTTCACTTGACGGTAGTGGTAAAACCCGGCATTGTTGTGATTGCCGTTGTTTTTTCCGCCATTGTCGGTGTATTTTTCGGACTATACCCCGCAAATAAAGCGGCGAAAGAAGATCCGATTGTCGCGCTCCGCTATGAATAAGATCGCTTCCTTCTTTTCCGTATTCCGCGTTTACGGATTATAGGATTTGCAATGAATATTGTATTCCTTTTTTAAAAATGGTAGAAAGATAAGGAAAAGCGGCTATACTAGAGGTATATTTCAAGGAGGTGAGCTATGACGATAAGAGAAGCAATGGAAAAAAGGCACATGGTAAGGCAGTACAAGGATACGGTTCTTTCCAAAGATGTAGTAGAGAAGCTTAATGATAGGATTGGAGCACTGAATCAGGAGTTTCATCTTAACTTGAGTCTTCATTTGGAGGACGGGGCTGCTTTCTCCGACCTGATTGGAAAAACCTTAGTGCGTAATGCGAAGAATTTTATCATTCTTGCTGCAGACCCGGGAGAAGGTGTTGAGGAAAAAATCGGCTATGCCAGTGCGGATATTATGCTTTATGCACAGGAGCTGGGGCTCAATACCTGGTGGGTTGGCGCAAGCTTTAATAAAGAAGCTGTAAAGAAGGAGTCTCCGGATCACACAGTTTATGGTGTTATTTCCGTAGGATACGGAGATAACCAGGGCGTTCCGCATCAGAGCAAGGATGATTTTGAAGTTTGCTCGTATGAAGGGGAGGCTCCGCAGTGGTTCAAAGACGGGGTAGAGTATGCTTTGATGGCACCGACGGCGTTCAATAGGCAGCTCTTTTATATCAAAGGAAAAGGGAATACTGTCACCATCGAGTACAAAGCCGGAGAGTTTCAGGGCATTGATACCGGACTTGTAAAGTATCATTTCGAAAAAGCGGCGGGAAAAGAAAATTTTAACTGGGAATAGAGATTCCTTTCTGCATTACAAGGGAAGATAGACTTTTGATATTTTGTCTATCTTCCCTTCTTTATGTGAAGGAAGTAGGCAGGAAAGCATGGGATATTTCGTTGAGAAAGCATTCTATTTATGCTAGACTATTTCGGATTGGAGAAAATATGATTCGTTTTGTACATGGAATTTTACGCAGTAAAACGGAAGACGGTCTGGTGATTGAAGCGGGAGGAATCGGCTATGGTGTGCGGGTTCCGCTTTCCGTGCTTTCTGATGCCCCTTCAGTAGGAGAGGAGATATTGCTTCACACCTATTTTTCCGTGAAGGAAGACGGTCAGGATTTATATGGTTTCTTTACGGATAAGGACAGAAGCTTCTTTATACAATTGATTTCGGTTTCGGGAATCGGTGCGAAAACCGCGCTTGCCATTCTTTCGACATTTTCCAGAGAAGAGCTGATCGGACTCATTCTTTCCGGAGACAGTAAGCGAATACAGAAAGCGCCGGGACTCGGAAAGAAATCTGCCGAACGTTTGATTTTGGAACTGAGGGACAAATTGAAAACGGAAGATGCCCTTCCTTTTGTAGAGGAGAGCGGAGAGGCTTCTTTCTCCGGTTTACAGGAGGGAGATACGGAGGCGATACGAGAGGCAATGGAAGCGCTTCTTTCTCTGGGATATAAGACGGGAGAGGCGCGAAATGCGATGCGCGGAATCACGAAGATAGAAGAGCTGTCCGCGGAAGAGATTCTGCGACTGAGTTTACGTAAGCTTGCTTTTTAAGGTAGTAGGATGGAAAGAAAACTAATACAGACAGAGGAGAGTAGCGAAGATCTTCGCTTTGAGCCCAAGATTCGACCGAAGATGCTTTCGGACTATATCGGGCAGGAAAAATTAAAAGAGATGCTCTCCATTTATATAGAGGCGGCAAAAAAACGAAAACAGAGTTTGGATCATTGCCTGTTTTATGGTCCGCCGGGGCTTGGAAAAACAACAATTTCCAATATTATAGCCAATGAACTCGGTGTGCATTGTAAGATTACTTCAGGTCCTGCAATTGAGAAACCGGGAGAGATGGCTGCCATTCTGAACAGTCTTTCGGAAGGAGATGTTCTCTTTGTGGATGAGATTCACCGTCTGAACCGTCAGGTAGAAGAAGTGCTCTATCCTGCCATGGAGGATTTTGCCATAGATGTTCTTCTCGGCAAGGAGAGCAGTACCCGTTCCCTTCGTTTGGAACTTCCTCATTTTACGCTCATTGGAGCGACGACCAGAGCGGGGCTTTTATCCGCCCCTTTAAGAGATCGTTTTGGAATCATCAGTAAATTGGAGTTCTATAACAAAGAGGAGTTGACAAAGATCGTCCTTCGTAGTGCAAAGGTACTTTCGGTTCCGATTGATGGAGATGGAGCGAAGAGTATTGCCATGCGGTCCAGAGGAACACCGAGACTGGCTAATCGCTTACTTCGTCGAATTCGTGATTTTGCAGATGTACGATACGACGGAAAGATTACGAAGGAGGTTGCGGGAGAGAGTCTGGACTTACTGAATGTCGATAAATTGGGACTGGATCAGAATGACAGAGCGTATCTTTCCGCAATTGTGGATAAATATGCAGGTGGGCCGGTTGGTTTGGATACCCTTTCCGCCAGTTTGGGAGAAGACAGCGGTACTGTGGAAGACATGATAGAACCATTTCTTCTTATGCAGGGTTTGATTGACCGTACAAAGAGGGGAAGAGTCGCAACGGAAAATGCCTATAAACATTTGGGCTTACTCCCATAAGCGGGAACAGGGGATGAACAATGAGTGAAAAAAATACGGTAGACGTTATTATCGATGGAAAAATTGTAAGGGTTAGCGGTACGGAGTCGAAAGGATATCTGGTTAGTGTATCCAACTATCTGAATACCAAGATCACCTCGTTTAAGAAGGAATTTCATAATTATAGATTGCTTGATGAAGACCTTCGTTCCATCCTTCTTGAAATCAATATCTGTGATGACCTTTTTCAGGAACAGGAGAAGACGGAAAAGATAGAAAAGGAAAAAGAGGAGTTGGAGAAAGAAATCTACTCCTTGAAGCATGATCTGGTAAAGACGCAGATGAAGCTCGACGGCGTATTGCAGGAATTGGAAAAGGCGCAGAAAAAGCTGATAGACAGCGAAGGAAAAAGAGGCGGGGAATAATGGGAGACTTGTATCGTGCAGAACTCCTTGCGCCTGCCGGGTCTCTTTCTGTATGCAAAGCGGCGGTTTTTGCCGGCGCGGATGCAGTTTATATGGGAGGACAGAAATTTTCCGCAAGAGCCTTCGCGGAATCTTCCCTCTCCGAAGAAGATGAACTTCTGTCTGCCATCCATTTCTGCCATCTTTACGGTGTGAAGCTGTACATGACGGTGAATACGCTTTTCAAGGAAAGAGAATTGGAAACGCTGCTGTCCTATATGGATCCGTACGTGGAAGCAGGGGTGGATGCTGTTTTAGTACAGGATTTCGGAGTGGCTAAAGTTTTGAAAGAAGCCTATCCGACCTTGCCTTTACACGCCAGTACACAGATGACAGCGTGTACGAAAGAGGCTGTCTCCTTACTTTCTTCCTTCGGTATGGAACGGGTAGTGCTTTCCCGCGAACTTTCTCTTTTGGATATCGAGGACATTCATCATGCAGTGGATGTTGAGTTGGAAGTATTTATCCACGGAGCCATGTGTTATTGTTATTCCGGTGCCTGTTTCATGTCCTCTCTTCTGGGAGGGCGGTCCGGAAATCGCGGACGCTGTGCAGGGACCTGCCGTCTTCCATATTCCTCCGGACGAGTTAAGGGAAATTTTCTCAGTATGAAAGATTTGTATACTTTACCCTACTTAACTGAGATTTTGAAAGCCGGCGCCTATTCCTTGAAGATTGAAGGAAGGATGAAGTCGGCACTCTATACGGCAACGGTTGTCTCTATCTACCGGAAGTACCTGGATATTGCGAAGAAGGGACAGAAATATACGGTTTCAGAGGAAGACGAAGCAGTCTTAAAGGAGGTCTATGACCGTGGGGGGTATACCTCCTATCTTAAGAACCATAATGGAAAGACGATGGTCAATCTTGAAAATCGTCCGTTTCGTGCAGAAAATAAAGAACGTACCGAACAGCTAAAGAAAGATATGGAAGGAAGGATACGAAAACTTCCGCTTTCCATGGAACTCACGGTAGAAGCGGGGAAGGTTTTATGTCTTTCGTTACAGTTTGGAGAGCAGGTTTCCGTAGAGGTCTTTTCGGAAGAGAAGATGGAGAAAGCAAAGGAACGGGGCACCTCCGAAGAAGAATTGGAAAAACAGTTGAAGAAAACGGGCAATACGGATTTTTATGTGGAAAGAGTGCTGATACAGGGGCGTGGGGATGTTTTTGTTCCGCTTTCTGTAGTCAATGCACTACGTAGAGAGGGCATAGAGAGAGTAAGGGAGGCTATTCTTGCCGGGTTTAGAAGAGATAAAAGAGATAGGGACTATAGCAGTATCCATTGAGAAAGAAGAGCAACTCTTTCCCTGCCTTAAAAGAAGAGAGATAAGCCGTGTCTATATCGATGAGGCTGCTTTCTCTGAAGAAGAAATTCGAACGATGGCAAGGGAAATCAAAAAGAGCGGGAAGGAAGCCGGACTAAGGTTTCGAAGAATCGTTCGAAGTGAAGATCGGGGGATTCGTGCTTCGCAGTGGCTTCAAGAAAATCGGAATTCTTCTCTTTTCGCCGCTTTTTTATTTCGTACTTTGGATCAGGTTTTTGCTTTACAGGAAGAGAAAGAAAGAAATTTTTTTGCACAGTTTGATTATCCGTTGTACTCTTATAACAGCAAAGCAATGGAAGTGTGGAAGGCTTTTCAGGGAGATTCCCTGACCTTTCCCATTGAATTCAATTATCGGGAAGATTGTGCATTTTCCGAATGGGCGGAGAAAAATGCGCTTTCCACAGAACTTCTGATTTATGGAAGACTGCCGATGATGGTCACTGCGAATTGTATTGAAAAAACAAGGAATCGATGTACAAAAAGCAATGAAACGATAGAACTTAAGGACAGGCAAAATAAGACGATGCCTGTTCGTTTATATTGTAAATTCTGTTATAATCAGATTTTCAATGCCGATGTCTTTTCACTCTTCGGCTTGGAAAAAGAAATTGCGAATCTACGACCGAAGTCTCTTCGCCTGGATTTCACGACGGAAAGCCGAAAGGAAGTAGAAGAGATACTGCGGGGAAAGCTTCCTCGAAATTTTACCAGAGGACATTTTCATAAAGGAATAGAGTAAAGGGGTTTTTCATGGGAAATTTATTCAGCAGTTTTGCAAAAATCATCACTATTCTTTTGATGCTTTTATATACCTACGGCTTATTTCGAAATTTATCTACGGATTATCGGGAAGGAAAGAAGCGCTTATCCGGTGTTTTGTTTAAGATTCTGCTATTACTACATTTTATTTCTTATGCCGTTCTCTATTTTCAGACAGGAAAGTTGTTTTATATTTATTTTTATCTTCCACAGCTTTTCTATTTTTTGCTCTATCCTCTTCTTTGGAAGAAGCTATACCCCTGTTTTAATGAGGTGCTTCTGAATAACCAGTCCCTTTTTTTAGCGCTTGGTTGGATTCTTCTTGCCCGTTTAAATGAAGGAAAAGCAGTCCGACAGTTTGCGATTGCTATGGTTGCAAGTGTTCTGGCCTTGCTGATTCCTTATATTGTGGACAGGGTCTGGGATTTTCAGAAATATCGCTATCTTTTCGGTCTGTTCGGCATTCTGGCACTAGCCATGGTTTTTGTGGTCGGTTCTGTGACTTTCGGTGCGAAAATGAGTATCCGCATCTTGGGCTTTCGCTTCCAGGCTTCAGAGTTTGTTAAGATTAGTTTTGTTTTTTCGATTGCCGGGATCCTCGCTGAAGAACGGGGAAAGGATGCGATTGTGCATTCGGCGCTTATTGCCGGACTCCACGGGATTATCTTAGTGCTCTGTAAGGATCTGGGTTCCGCGCTCTTTCTTTTCATTTCCTATGTATTCATGATTTATGTTGCGGAAAATAATCTTCTCTACCTTTTATTGGGAGGGATTGTTTCTTTTTTTGCAGGAATGCTTTCCTACGCTTTGTTTGCCCATGTGCGTACCAGAGTCTATGCCTTTATCGACCCGTGGAGGGATATGGCGGGGAAGGGGTATCAGATTACACAGTCCCTTTTTGCGATTGGCACCGGCGGATTTCTGGGACTCGGTCTTTTTCAAGGATTACCCAATAAGATTCCCATTGTGGAAAATGACTTTATTTTTTCAGCTCTTTCTGAGGAAATGGGAGGAATCGTAGCAATTTGCCTTATCCTGATTTGTCTTTCCTGTTTCATGCAGATGATGATGATGGGAAGAGACATGGAGAGTTCTTTCTATAAACTTGTTTCCTTGGGACTAAGCGTGATTTATATCATTCAGGTGCTTCTTACCATAGGCGGTGCGATAAAATTTGTTCCTTCAACCGGTGTGACACTCCCCTTTATGAGCTACGGCGGTTCCAGTATGATATCCAGTTTTATTGTATTTGCTCTTTTCCAGTCTCTCTTCATCATACAGGGAGAAGAGGATCAGGAAGAGATGCGCTATGAAGAAGAGATAGAGAAAGAGGCTGCGGAGGAAGAAGATGCGGAAGTCTGAAAGAGAAGAGAGGGAAAAAGGAAGGCGGATTAAACCGATAAAGAGGGCAGAAATAAGAGAGCGGACGGAGACGGAGCTTGCCCTCATAAAAAGAAAGCAAAATAGAGAAATGATATTCATTGTCTATCTTTTTGCTTTGCTCTTTTTTGGCATGATTGTCTACTTTTCCTATTTTATTCTGTTTCAGGCAAAGGATAAGATGGGAAGTCCTTATAATGCGAGAATTGATTATCTTGCGTCAAAAACAGTGCGTGGAGAGATTCTCTCTTCCGACGGGAAGGTACTGGCAAAGACCGAAAAGAAAGAGGATGGAACGGAAGTGAGAGTGTATCCTGAAGGCGCTGTTTTTGCGCATCCTGTCGGATACAGCGAGAAAGGGAAAACCGGTTTAGAAGCACTGGGCAATTACTATCTGACGAACTCCAGCGTGAATCCGATACAGAAATTAATCAATGAAGTGGAGGAAAGAAAGAATCCGGGAGATACCCTTGTCACAACGCTCGACTCTAATTTACAAAAAACGGCTTACTCCCTCCTGGACGGTAAAAAGGGCAGCATCATCTGTATGGAGCCGGAAAGTGGAAAGGTTCTCGCTATGGTCTCCAGCCCCTCCTTTGATCCGAACACACTGGATGAGAATTGGAATCAGCTTATTTCAGAAGACAATACAGAGGGAAACCTGTTGAATAGGGGAACGCAAGGCTTGTACCCGCCGGGATCCACTTTCAAATTGCTTCTTGCCTTGGAGTATATTCGTGAGCATCCGGGCGATTGGCAGAATTTTACGTTTCAGTGTACCGGCGAGTATAAGGATCCGGATAATCCTTCGAATGTGGTGCACTGCTACAACGGGGAAGTGCATGGAAAACTTGATTTACAGTCTGCTATAGCGGATTCCTGCAATTCCGCCTTTGCTAAAATCGGAACGGAAATTGATGTCACGCGTTTTCAAAGTTTAGTGCAGGATTTTTATTACAATAAGGAATTGTCTATCGGCTTACCGACGAAGACAGGAAGATTCAGCTTGCAGGCGGATTCCCCGACCTGGTTAAAGATGCAAAGCGGCATCGGGCAGGGAGAAACCTTATGTACGCCTCTGCAAAATCTTTGCATGGTATCAGCTATTGCCAATCATGGAAAGCTGGTTTTGCCAAGATTGTTTTCGGAAGTCAGGACAAAAGAGGGTATCGTAGTGAAGCATTTTGGGAGGGAAGAGGAGCGAACGCTGATGAGCGAGTCGGAAAGTGCAACACTCACGGAGTTTATGCGATCGGTTGTTACAGAGGGAACTGCTTCCGCATTAAAAACGAAGTCCTATGCAGCCTGCGGAAAAACCGGTTCTGCACAGATTACGGAAAACGGAAAAATCAAAACCAATGCCTGGTTTGTCGGATTCGCGCCGATGGAGAATCCCCATATTGCCATTGCGGTCTTGGTTGAGGATGGAGAAACGGGAGGAAAAACGGCGGCTCCTCTCGCAAGAAAGATTTTCGACAGCTATCTGAAAAAATAAGGAACAGAGTGGATAAGGAAAGTGTAAAGGAATGAAAAGAGTATTATCTTATATTGCGGAGCTGCGGTGGAAGGGCATCGTTGCGCCTTTATTTAAGTGTCTGGAAAGTCTTTTTGAACTCTTTGTTCCGATGGTCATTGCCTATATGATTGACTCGGGAATCAAGAAGGGAAACGGACGGATCATTTGGCACAGCCTGTTTCTGCTCCTTATCCTTGCGGTGATTGGACTGAGTTGTGCCATTATAGCGCAGTATTTTGCGGCGGAGGTAGCCGTTCATGTAGGGCAGTCTTATCGCGATGCTTTGTTTCATAAAGTACTGCATCTTTCGTATAAGCGGCTGGATGAGACGGGAAGTGCTTCTTTGCTCACCAGACTTGGCCCGGATATCTTTCAGATTGAAACCACGGTCAATATGGTTTTACGCCTTTTTCTGCGTTCTCCTTTTATTGTGTTCGGGGCGGTCATTATGGCTTTTCGAATTTCCCGTTCACTGTCTTTCCTGTTTGTAATGGTTCTCGTTCTCTTATCCGTTGTGATTTTTGGTATTATGCTGATTACGATGCCGCTTTACAAACGGATTCAGATTGCCCTGGAAAAAATTACGAAGCAGGTACGGGAGAATATACTGGGCGTTCGTGTTATCCGTGCCTTTTATCGGGAGCAAAAAGAGGAAGAGAGTTTTCAAAAAAGCAATGAAGGGTACACTGCATTGCAAGTGGAAGTAGGAAAAATTTCCTCCCTTTTAAATCCTGTAACGATGCTGATTATTCAGCTCGGACTTATGGGGATTCTTTACTTTGCTGCAATTCTCTTACAGGAGGGAAGACTTTTACAGGGAAATGTGGTGGCGCTGACAAATTATATGTCTCAGATTCTCGGAGAACTTCTAAAGCTCGCGAATCTGATTGTATTGATTTTAAAAGGCGTAGCCAGTCTCAATCGAGTGGAGGAAGTCTTTTCCATAGAAAATGAAGGCCGTTTTGAGGAGAACGGACAGAAAGAGAATAGATGCGGAGAAGAGAAAGAGGAGAACGAGACAGGAATCGTCTTCTCTCATGTTTCCTTCTCCTACGGGAACAATGGGGAATATGCCGTCTCCGATCTGAATTTCTGTTTGAAAGCAGGGGAGACACTGGGCATTATTGGAGGCACCGGATCCGGTAAGACAACATTGATTACTCTTTTGGCTGGATTTTATCCAGCTTATGAAGGGGAGATTCGCCTCTATGGAAAGAAACAGGAAGCGTACTCGAGAGAGGAACTTTTAAAGATGATTGCTCTCGTTCCGCAGAAAGCGGTGCTCTTTTCCGGGACGGTAAAAGAGAATCTATTATGGAGAGACAGTAAAGCGAAAGAGACCGAACTTTGGGAGGCGTTGGAGAAGGCGCAGGCGAAAGAGTTTGTAGAGGAGAAAGGGCAGGGCTTGCTCCTTCCGGTATCGGAGGAGGGAAAGAATTTTTCCGGCGGACAGAGGCAGAGACTCTGTATTGCAAGAGCTCTGGTAGGAGACTCGAAAGTGCTGATTCTGGATGATTCCTCTTCTGCTTTGGATTTTGCAACGGAGAGAAAGTTACGACAGGCTCTTACGCATTACGAGAAGACGCTGAACAAGATTATCATTTCACAAAGAGTCTCCTCTATTCGTGACTTGGATCAGATTCTCGTGATGGATCAGGGGAGAATCGCCGGAATGGGAAAACATCGGGAACTAGTAGAGAATTGCCCGGTTTATCGGGAAATTTGCCTGTCTCAGTTAAAGAAAGAGGAACTATAAATGGATAGGGATTATGGTCAAAATAAGGTGTTTCGTAGAATCCTGGACTATGCAAAAGCGTACAAGCGCTGGATATTTCTTTCTTTTTTTCTCTCCGTTATTACGGTGATTCTCTCCTTACTTCTTCCGGTCCTTATGGGGCGGGGAATCGATACCATGCTGGGAAAAGGTAAGGTGAATTTCTCCGGACTGTATAAGATTCTTTTGCTTATGCTTGTTGTTCTTCTTCTCACTGTATTTTTTCAATGGTGTATGAATCAGGTCAATACGTACTTGAGCTATAAATTAGTGGAAGATCTTCGGAAAGACTGCATTCATAAGATGCAATTTCTTCCCATCTCCTATTATGATAAAGAAAAACCCGGTGATCTTTTGAGTCGTTTGACTACGGATATCGAGCAATTTTCGCAGGGGATTCTCATGGGCTTAAATCAGTTCCTGCAAGCGGTTCTTACCGTCTTGGAAACTGCCGTTTTCTTATTCCTTTTGGAATGGCGAATTGCCCTCATTCTGATTTTGATTACGCCGCTTTCCTATTTTCTTGCGCGCTTCATTGCAAAGCGTTCTTATATCTATTTTCAAAAGCAGTCCAAAGAGAGAGGAGAGACCTACGTATTTACTTCGGAAACGGTTGGCAATGTGAAGTTGGTGCAGGCTTTTGGAAAAGAAGAGGATATGGAGAAGCTGTATCGGGAGAAAAATAAAAGGATGTCCAAGTCCAGTATGCATGCGAGTTTTTACAGTTCACTGGTCAATCCCCTAACGCGCTTTTTAAATGCTTTAGGATATGCGCTTGTAGGCGGGATAGGAGGATATTTTGCGCTTCTCGGCAGTCTTTCCGTGGGGAGTTTAAGTTCTCTCCTGGCTTATGCGACCCAATATGCAAAACCGTTTAATGATATCACTTCCGTGATTACGGAATTACAGAATTCCATAGCTTCTTCCGCCCGTGTTTTTTCTTTTTTGGATGAGAAGACGATGGACCAGAGCGGGCAAACGTGGGAACTTCCGGAAACGATTGAGGGAAAAGTACAGATTTCTCATCTTGCCTTCTCCTATCAGAAAGAGCGGAAATTAATTCGTGATTTTAATCTCGAGGTGGAACCCGGACAGACTATCGCGATTGTCGGTCCGACCGGATGCGGAAAAACCACTTTGATTAACCTCTTAATGCGTTTCTATAATCCGGACGAAGGAGCGCTTTATCTGGAGAACTTGCCTTACGCGAACTTGCAGGAGGCATCGCTTAGAAGAGCGTATGGCATGGTTTTGCAGGAGACCTGGTTAAAATCGGACAGTGTTTTCGAGAATGTTCGTTATGGGAAAGAAGATGCCGGTATAGAGGAAGTCATTGAGGCCTGCAAGAGAGCACACTGCCATCATTTCATTATGCAACTTCCGAAGGGGTATGACACGGTGCTGTCCGATGATGGAGGAAATCTGTCGCAGGGGCAGAAACAGCTTCTCTGTATCGCCAGAGTGATGCTGATGGATCCGGCCATTCTGATTCTGGATGAGGCGACCAGCTCTATTGATACACGAACGGAACAAAAGGTGCAGAGCGCTTTTCAGGAGATGCTGAAAGGAAGGACCGCTTTTATCGTTGCGCATCGACTTTCCACTATTCAGAATGCGGATTGTATTCTGGTCATGAAGGACGGGAATATCATCGAAAAAGGAAAACATGAGGAATTGCTTCAGGAAAACGGCTTCTACAAAGAATTATATGAGAGTCAGTTTCAGGATAGTTAAAGAAAGAGAGCTTATCCTTTTTTATGATACATTTTTTTGCATTGTATAGAAATATGTTTTATAATGGCAAGACTTTTTTAGCGTAATAAGAAAAGTGTTTTTGGAGGAGATTATGACGATTATAAAAACCTTGTCGAAGTCCATACGGGAGTTCAAGAAGGATTCGATTCTTTCCCCTGTTTTCGTCGTTTTGGAAGTGATTTTGGAATGTATGCTTCCTTTTTTTACAGCGCGATTAATTAATCAGATGAAACAGGGGACGACCATGTCTACGATTCTGTACTACGGCTTCATTCTTTTTGTGATGGCGATGTTGTCTCTGCTCTTCGGCATCCAGGCCGGTAATTTTGCCGCATCGGCTTCCACCGGTTTTGCAAGGAATCTCCGAAGAGACTTGTTTCAGAAGATACAGAGTTTTTCTTTTGGAAATATTGACCGTTTTGAGACGTCTTCTCTGGTAACCAGAATGACGACCGACGTCAGTAATGTGCAGATGGCGTATATGGTTTTGATTCGACTTGCTTTTCGTGCACCGCTCATGATGCTTTTTGCATTTACCGCCGCCTTTATTCTTGGCGGGAAAATGGCCATCATTTTCTGCATTATGATTCCGTTCCTTGGGGGAGCACTCGCTTTCCTCATTTCGAAAGCGATGCCGATTTTTGATCAGGTTTTTAAGCGTTATGATGCGCTGAATGATTCTATAGAAGAGAACGTGCAGGGAATGCGCGTGGTAAAAGCCTTTGTACGGGAAGGATACGAAAAGAAAAAGTTTGATGATCGGGCGGATAGTCTTGCAAAAGACTTTATCAAAGCGGAACAGTTGGTTTCGGTGACCAATCCGCTCATGCAGTTTTTTCTTTATCTCGGCGTGGTTTTCATCCTGAGTTTCGGGTCGTATTTTGTGATTACATCGAAGGGAAGCACGCTGGATGTCGGACAGCTTTCGGCTCTTCTGACCTATAGTTTCCTGATTCTTTCCAGCTTGATGCTGGTTGCCATGGTCTTTGTCATGGTTTCCATCTCGATTGAATCGACAAAGAGAATCGTGGAAGTGTTACAGGAAGAGAGCACTCTTCAAAATCCGCCCAATCCGGTGATGGAAGTGCCGAACGGTTCCGTTCAGTTTGAACACGTTTATTTTAAGTACGCCAAAGAGGCAAAACGGGATGTCCTTTCCGATATTACGCTTTCGATTCCATCCGGACAAACGGTAGGTATTTTGGGAGGTACCGGTTCTGCAAAGTCTTCTCTTACTTCCCTTATTTCCCGACTGTACGATGTCACGGAAGGTAAAGTCTTGGTTGGCGGTATTGATGTAAGAGAGTATGACTTAAAAGTTCTGAGAGATCAGGTTGCCGTTGTGTTACAAAAAAATATTCTCTTTTCAGGAACCATCGCGGAGAATCTGCGATGGGGGAACAAGGATGCCACAGATGCGGAGATTGTCCATGCCTGTGAACTTGCTCAGGCTTCCGAGTTTATCGAACAAATGAAAGACCGTTATGAAAGTCACGTGGAACAGGGGGGCAATAACTTTTCCGGCGGACAGAAGCAGAGACTCTGTATTGCCAGAGCACTTTTGAAAAAGCCGAAGGTATTGATTCTCGATGATTCCACCTCCGCTGTGGATACCAAGACGGATGCTTTGATTCGAAAGGGGTTTAAGGAGTTTATTCCGGAAACGACGAAGATTATCATTGCGCAGCGTATTTCTTCCGTACAGGATGCAGATCAGATTTTTGTTCTGGACGGAGGGAAGATTATCGCACACGGGACGCACGCGGAGCTGATGGAGAGTTCTCCGGAATACAGGGAAACGTATGATTCCCAGAATAGAAAGGAGGATTCCGATGGAGAATAAGGCAAAGAAAAATCCGGATTTTTTCCCGACTCTGGGAAGGATGCTGAAAGATTTATTTCGTTTTTATCCTGTTTTTCTTCCCTTTACCTTGCTTTTGATTCTGATTAATGCCGTGGTCACCGCAATTCCCGCTATTTTTCAGCAACGGATTATCAATCTGATAGAAGAGGTGTATCGGAAGGGAGATTGGAACGCCGTGTCGCACACGATTTTCGAGCAGATTACGATGCTGTGCATTCTGTATCTTGTCTCCATTATTGCGGCATTTGTTTACAACTGGAATCTGGCTACCATTACACAGGGTTCCTTGAAAAAATACAGAGTGAAGATGTTTAATGGAATGCAGGATCTTCCGCTCTCCTATTTTGATCGAAACAAAACGGGGGATATCATGAGTCATTACACAAATGATATTGACTCCATGCGACAATTTATTTCGATTTGCATTCCGCAGGCGCTTTCTTCCTTCATCACCATGGTGACGGTACTCTTTTTGATGTTCTATTACTCCCTGTGGTTAAGCTTATTGGTCCTTCTGGGTTCCGTGTTCATGGTTCTGGTTACGAAGGATATCGGGGGGAAATCCGGACGCTTTTTTATGCGACAACAGGAAGAAATTGCAAAGACGGAAGGATTCATCCAGGAGATGATGAATGGACAGAAAGTCGTGAAGGTTTTTAATCACGAAGAGCAGGCGCTGAAGGACTTTGATCGGTACAATGAGGAGCTTTTCACCGTTTCCAAAGCGGCAAACCGCTACTCCAACATCATTATGCCCATCTTAAACAATATTGGAAATATCCTCTATGTTTTGGTGGCGATTCTTGGCGGAGTACTTCTTAGCTTTAAAGTACCGAATTTTTCTATTTCCGGACTCGCGATAAGCATTTCCATCGTCATTCCCTTCCTCAATATGACAAGACAGTTTGCGGGAATGGTGGGCCAGATTTCTTCCGAGGTCAATGCAGCGGTAATGGGAGTAGCCGGGGCAAAACGGGTTTATGCTCTAATGGACGAGAAGAAAGAAGAAGACCACGGTCACATTCGTTTGGTTTCGGTCAGGGATCGAAACGGCGTACTGGAGGAGACCGACGAACGAACCGAAATGTGGGCATGGAAAGAGCTTAAGCCGAACGGAGAAATTGTCTTGAAGCGTCTTCTCGGAGACGTTGAACTTTGCAATGTGGATTTTTCGTATGATGGAAAACGTCCTATTTTGAAAGGAATTAATGTATTTGCCCATCCCGGAGAGAAAGTTGCCTTTGTTGGTGCAACCGGTGCGGGAAAGACGACCATTACAAACCTGATTAACCGTTTTTATACCATTCAAAAAGGGCAGATTATTTATGACGGCTTTGATATCTATGATATCTGTCTGGATGATTTACGCCGTTCCCTCGGGATTATTTTGCAGGATACCGTCCTTTTTACAGGGACCGTTATGGAGAATATTCGTTACGGAAAGCTCGATGCCAGTGATGAGGAATGTATTGCTGCAGCGCGTCTGGCAGGGGCGGATGATTTTATTACGAGACTTCCGAAAGGATATGATACGGAGCTCAGTGGAAACGGAGGAAATTTATCGCAGGGACAGAGACAGCTTCTTTCCATTGCGCGTGCTGCGGTAGCCGATCCGCCGGTTCTCATCATGGATGAAGCCACCTCCTCCATTGATACCCGAACGGAGGCTATTGTGCAAAAAGGGATGGATGCCCTCATGGCGGGGAGAACCGTTTTTGTGATTGCACACCGCCTTTCTACGGTACAGAATTCGGATGTGATCATGGTTCTGGAACAGGGAGAAATCATTGAACGGGGAAGCCACGCTAAATTAATTTCCGAGAAGGGAAAGTACTATCAATTATATACGGGCACTTTTGAACTGGAGTAAAGGATTTAGAAATCCTGCTTGCGAAAAGAAGTAAACCTATGCTATACTGAGGCAGTTGCCACAATAGCACAGTTGGTAGTGCATCTGATTCGTAATCAGAAGGTCACCGGTTCAAGTCCGGTTTGTGGCCTTTTTTAAAGAGAAAAGCCGATTCGGAAATGCTAGGACGCAGGGAAGAGTTTCTTCCCTGTTTTTTTATTTTTAATTTGGTATACTTATCCTGTTGCATTTACTTTATAACGTTGGGGGGTACGGATTCTTCGCCATCCCGTTTCTTCCTCTAAAGGAGTACTGATGTTCAAAAAATGGAGTAAAGAACAGAAATGTATAGCTGCCATTGTGCTCTTCGTTTGTCTTTTATCCGGACTTTCTTTCTTGTTTTTTCGCATCTTTTCCGGAGAAAAAAGAGAAGTGAAAGTCCTAAAAAACGGGAAGAGTCTATTGGAGTGCTCGCTCCAAAAAGATCAAAAATTCATGATTATGGATGAGGAAGTGAAAGAAGTTTCTTTTTCCGAGGGACTTTCCTCTCTATCCGAAGAGGAGAGAGACCCGGCTAAACATGAAGTGAACTTTATCGAAGTGAAGGATGGTAAGGTCTGCTGTACGGAATCCAACTGTAATAATCAGATTTGTGTTCATACACCGCCGATTAGTAAGAAAACCGCAGATCTTCCGATTGTTTGCTTACCGCATGGGCTTATTATTGAAATTGTGCATTCGTAAAAGGAGAGCAGGATGGACTATGAGGGAAGAATTTGCCGTTCGCCGATGGAGAAGGATGCTTTTATGCTTCCGATTACTGTAGGCTGCCCTTATAATGCCTGCTCTTTCTGTAATCTTTTTCGCGATTTACGCTATCGGGAGCTTCCGTTTCAAAAAATAGAGGCAGAGCTTAAGCGGGTGAAGGCGTGTGGGGGAAGTCCGCATAAAATATTTCTCGGGGACGGTTGTGCTTTCTCCCTTCAGACAGAAAAATTACTGACGATATTAGATACCATTCATTCCTATTTTCCAAATGACGTCAAAATTCATTCCGATGCAACTGTGAGCAGTATTCTTTCAAAAACGGATAAAGAATTAAAAGCGCTTTCCGATAAGGGGTATACCTTACTCTTTATCGGAATAGAAAGCGGACTGGAAGATGTCCTGCAATTCATGCATAAGGAACATTCGGTAGAGGAGGCGGAACTGGCGATTCAACGGGTGCAGAATGCGGGGATGGAGTATGCGGCACATATTATGACCGGTGTAGCGGGAAGGGGAAGAGGAGAAGAGAATGCGGAAGCCATGGCGGATTTTCTCAAGCGGACAAAACCGGAGTATTTGGTGAATTTCTCCCTCTTTCTTTCAGCAGAGACGCCCCTCTATCACTCCATTATGCAGGGGGATTTTCTTCCGGCAACGGAACTGGAAAACTTGCAGGAAGACTATAAGTTGATACAGCTTTTAACAAAAGATACAGAGCAAAGTCATCCGATTTACTATGAGTCTTTTCATGACGGTATACAGAAAAGAATTCGGGGGAAATTTCCGGATGACGGAATGAAGATGATGGATAAAGTGAAAGGGCTGATAGAAGAGTATTCTATGAAGGATGCGATTTATGCCTGTGATTTTCCCTATGGAGGGGGAGGGACGGATGGATAAGAAGAAAGTCTATGTCGATTCTGCGGCAACCAGTTTTCCCAAGCCGGATGCGGTTCCGAGAGCGGTATTCGACTATATGACGAAGTTCGGAAGCAATGTAAACCGTGGCGGATATAACAGTGCTTATGATACGGAAGCCGTGGTATTTGAGACGAGAGAACTCCTTGCATCTCTTTTTCATGCTCCGGACTATAAGAATGTGATTTTTACCAAAAATATCACGGAAAGTTTAAATTTCGTATTAAAAGGTCTTCTCCATGAAGGAGATCATGTCCTGTGCTCCTCCATGGAACATAATGCAGTGATGCGGCCTCTTGTGCAATTGGAAGAGAAAGGCGTTTCCTTCACCAGAGTGCTTTGTGCGGTGGACGGGAGTCTTTCTGTTGAAAAACTGGAAGCGCAGCTTCAGAAAAACACGAAAGCAGTTGTGATGATGCATGCCAGCAATGTTTGCGGAACTTTACTACCGATAGAAGAAGTAGGTATGTTTTGCAAGGAACACGGCCTTCTCTTCATAGTGGACAGTGCACAGACGGCAGGCGTGTTCCCGATAGATATGGAAAAGATGCACATTGACGCGCTTTGTTTTACCGGGCATAAGAGTCTTCTCGGTCCGCAGGGAACGGGCGGGTTTCTTTTAGAAGATTCTCTGAAGGGGAAGATGGAACCGCTTATCGCCGGAGGGACGGGGAGCCTGAGTCATCTAGAGAGCATGCCTGATTTTTTACCGGATCGCTTTGAGGCGGGAACCCCCAATCTCCCCGGGATATTCGGTTTACATGCCGCGCTACAATGGCTTATGGAGGAAGGGAAAAATGCGCTTCCAAAAGAGAAAGAGGAGCGTGGAACGAACGAGAAAGAGGAGTGTGGAACGGACGAGAAACAGGCTTATTTTCTGGCGGCTTTACAAAAGACGAGAGAACATGAGCTGGAATTGACACAAGTGTTCTTAGAGATTTTAAAGGGGATGGAAGAAAGAGACTTGTTAAGAGTGATAGGGAAGAGGGATACGGAAGGAAGGGCGGCGGTCGTTTCCCTGCAAACACGCAGCCGGGAGTTATCCGATACCGCATTTCAATTGGATGCACGCTATGGTATCATGACGAGAGTAGGACTGCACTGCGCTCCGTCCGCGCACATTACCCTGGGAAGCTATCCGACCGGAACCATTCGTTTTTCTTTCGGATGGGCGAATACTATGGAAGAAGTAGAGTATTGCGGAAGAGCGCTGGAAGAATTATTGTGTTCACCCCGCTAAGAATAAAGGAGAGGATGAAATGAAAATCATTGTAGACAAAAGTATTGCAGACTTAGGAAAGAAAACTATCGTTCTGGCTATCGCAAAGCATGTGAACCCGTCTGCAAGCTTATCGGAGAATTTCCTCGCGAAGCAGAAAGAGATGGAGGAGTGGGCCTTGCAATGTGACGCGGAAGAGGCATTGAAGCACCCTGTGAACCAAGGCTATGTCGATTCCATTTCGGCTGTGGGTCGCAGCACGAAGAAGAATCCGCCGACTGCCGTTGCCTTGATTCAAAATATCAAGCGGAGGGGAAGCATTCCGCATATCAACAGTATCGTAGATATTTATAATGTGGAGTCTCTCCGTTCTTTCCTTGCAATTGGCGGACATGACTATGATAAGATTGATGAGGAAATCTGTTTTACGGTAAGTAAGAAAGAGGATGTATTCTATCCCATTCTTGCACCGGAAAAATATGTAGCGGAAACAGATTATGTTTATAAAGATAAAAAGGGCATCATGGCATGGATTGACGTGCGGGACGGCGAAAATTATAAATTTGACGAAAACACGAAAAATGCCATTTTTATCATTCAGGGAAATGCCAATACTTCCGTTGCAATGCGTTTGGAAGCACTGGAAAGAATTCGGAAAGACATGGCAGAGTGTATGCCGGAAATGGAGTTCCAAAGCTATGTAGTAGAAGAAGGAAAAGATGCGGAAATTTAAGGCACCCCGTTTTTTTCTCGCTTCTTACTCCGTTTCTTTAAAAGTCGTTTAGAAATAAAATAAAAATACGAAATTCATATCGATATCCAATAGAACCCGCCCATCATCGCAATACGCAATTTCTCAAGTTCTGTCGGCATGGTTATACTGTTTACAGAGCTTTTTTTAAGATGAGAAGGATGCTGAGCACATTTTTCTCATCAAAGGACTTCGCCGATGAGATGTTTATGTGATGCAGGAGGTTAAATTATGGACAAGAACCATCAGATGTGGGCGGATTTGGGGATGGATCTCGAGAGGCACGACTTGCTCTGTGCAGCGCTTCCCGGTGCATTCGGAGATGTGTTTTTAACACAAAAAAACAGACCGAAGGGAATGGATTACTTCAATATGGTTGCTGCGGATATCCACGGCATCCGTCCGGCAGAGCTGATTCAGGCGCAAAAGGAAGGCAGAAAAGTGATTGGTACATTCTGTGTCTTTGTGCCGGATGAAGTGATTATCGCGGCAAACGGAATCGTTACGGGCCTCTGTGGAGGATCCCAGTTCTGGGTTCCCGAAGGAGAGAAAGTCTTACCGGCCAATACCTGCCCGCTGATTAAAGCATCTGTAGGCGCAAGACTCGGAAGAACCTGTCCCTACTTCCGTATTGCGGATATGTTTGTGGGAGAAACCACCTGCGACGGGAAAAAGAAAGCTTATGAGATTCTTTCTGAAGATGTGAAGATGCACGTTATGCATATTCCTAACGGAAAGAGACCGCAGGACAGCAAAGCGTGGGATCAGGAGATTCTGGATTTTGTGAAGGTGATGGAAGAGTTCACCGGAAATACGGTCGACATTCATAAGTTAAATCATGCTATTCATATTGTAAACGAAAAGAGAAAGGCCTTACAGAGACTCTATAACTGCCGAAAGAATCCGTGTGTTCCCATTAGTGGAAGAGATGTGCTTTTGATTATGCAGATTGCCTTTTTCGATGACCCGGAGCGCTTGACCCGGCAGGTAAATGAACTTTGTGACGAGCTGGAAGAACGCATAAAAGAGGATGTATCTATTGTAGAGAAGTCTGCTCCCCGGATTTTACTTACAGGGACACCGATGGCTGTTCCAAACTGGAAGATGCACAATATTATTGAGACTTCCGGAGGAATTGTCGTTTGTGAAGAAAATTGTACGGGTACACGTTATTTTACAAATACGGTAAAAGAAGAGAATAAGACGATGGAAGAAGCGGCGGAAGCATTGACGGAGCGGTATTTTAACAATGTGCATTGTGCCTGCTTCACACCGAATTCGGAAAGAATCGATGATATCCTTCGACTGGCAGAAGAATATCATGTGGATGGAATCATCAATGTTAATCTGAAGTTCTGTAACTTGTACGCTACAGAGAACTACTTTGTGGAAAGACGTTTGAAAGAAGAAGGATACAAGGTTCTTACGCTGGAGACGGATTATGAAGACAGCGATGCCGAACAATTAAGAACCCGTGTCAGTGCTTTCCTTGAAATGATTGAGTCCGGTAATGAAAGAAAATAAGTATTATATTCTATTTGATAACCACGAGCAGGCAATTAAGATGCACAGAGATTTGCAAAATGCGGGGATAGACAGCAGGATTGCGCCTACCCCGCGTGCCGCAAGTCTCTGTTGCGGTGTCTGCCTGATGATTCAGGGGGACGAGTATACGAAGCTGAACGGATATCTGTCTACCCATCCCTCTACTTACCGCGAAATCAAAGAACTGAAGGAAGAATACAACGAAAAAAGAGATGCATATCTCTAAAACTTACAAAATACTAAACATTTTACGATAAAACTTACAATTTAATTTTCTCCATTGTCTAATGCTTTTCTATCGATTAGTATTAGGAAAGCACAGGAGAAGAGGTCTTGTATGAGAAAAAAGAAAGTTTTAACGATATTATTTCTTTCCGCTTTAACCGTTTTCACGGCTTTACCTGCCTATGCCGGGCAGTGGCAGAAGGGAAGCGGAAAAAATAAAAATAAATGGTGGTATAACCACATGGACGGGTCCTATCCGAAGTCCACATGGGCATGGATTGACGGTAATGGAGACGGCTATGCGGAGTGCTATTATTTCGATAAGCAGGGATGGCTACAGACAAAAAAAACGATTGACGGCTATACTGTAGATTCTACAGGGGCTTGGCTGGAGAATGGAGTTGTAAAGCTGAAATCGACCAGTGAGTCCGGTGTTTTCACGAATGGAAAAAATGAAAACAGTACGGGAACGGTAGAAATGGAAGGCGACCTGAATCTCGGTACGGAAGTAAGCGAGAAAAAGGAATCCGAACTCACTTACCTGGAAAATGCCGTTCTCTCTAAGGGAAAGAAAGAGTCTTCTCAGAAAGAGAATAAAAATACGGAGAAAAAAGACGGTAGCGATATCGTAGACATTACGGATTCGTTTGGGGATCCCAGTATGGATGTTATTTCTGCCGCTTTGCAATCCAATAAGGATATGGGAGATTTGATTTCCTATGCACGTTCCTTCATTGCCGTTCTTCCTTACAGGACAGCCGGAACCTCTTTGAGTTCAGGCGTGGATTGTTCCGGTTTTACACAGCAGGTGTTTAAGCATTTCGGTATTTCGATTCCGAGAGATTCCCGCTCCCAGTATGCGGAAGCAATCAAGATTTCGGAAGCGGATTTACAGCCCGGAGATTTGATTTTCTACGGTTCATCTCCCAGCACGATTTATCATGTGGGTATTTATTCCGGAAACGGTACGATAATCCATGCGACGAGAACGGGAGATTTTGTGCGGGAACATGATTATCATTATGCAAAGGCCTACGGATTTGGGCGATACATTCGAAAGTAAGTCCATTTGTTGAATGCACTGCGCCCTATCTTTAAGACGGATAGTTCAATATCTTTTTACTTTAGGAATGCGGGAAAGTGAAGTTCCGAAAAGGAATGGAGATGCAAAGAATCGCTTGCATCTCTTTTTTTGCGGATACAGTCCGGGTGCTTTTTTCATAACGAGTATCGCGCATAAAGCGCGAGATATCTCATTTACAGAATGCGAAAAATTCGATACTATAGGAGATATTTCTAGAGAAAGAACGACAGGAGAGAAGACAGATGGAAAAGAATAAAAAAGTGATTCGGGATTATATCTTTATTATTGTGGGAAGCTTTTTGATTTCAGTGGCTTCTTTATCTTTTTTTGATAAGGTGGAATTGGTTATCGGCGGAGTGACCGGCGTTGCCATTATTATTCGATATCTGTTTTCCGTTCCTTTGTGGCTCAGTAATACTGTTATTAACATTCCTTTATTTATATGGGGGTTTTTTGCTAAAGGCGGAAAGTTTCTTTTTCGTACCATGGTATCTACCTTACTTTGTTCTTTCTTTCTATTCGTTCTTCCCGCTTGGCAGATTATTCCGGCAAATGATTTTTTTCTAGCCTCCGTAGTCGGCGGTGCATTTATGGGAGTCGGTTGCGGTTTGGTTTTTCTTGCCAACAGCACTACAGGAGGAACGGATCTGCTTGCTGCAATAGTACAGACCAGGTTTAAGCATATTCCGATTGCCAAGATGGTACAGGTTATCGACTCCTGTGTCATTCTTTGGGGAATGCAGATTTTCGGTATTCAGAAGGCGTTATACGCCCTCGTTTCCGTTTATGTTTTTTCGAAAGTCTGTGAAGCCATCATGGAAGGAATGCATTTTGCGAAATCTGTTACGATTCTTTCTCATAGAGGAGATGAAATTGCGGATTATATCATTGGAAAGATGAATCGCGGTGTAACCGGAATAGATGCGAAAGGGATGTATACAAAAAAGGGGATTTGTATGCTTTACTGTATCCTCAGTAATAAAGAAGTGGCAGAGCTTAGAGAATTTGTGGACGGAATCGATGAGAAAGCCTTCTTCATTATTGCGGATGTACGGGAAGTACACGGAGAAGGTTTCTTGAGAAAGGATGAATTATTGTGATTAGAAGATATTTGAAACAGTTTCTTCTAACCCTTCTGGCAGGATTGTTTTTGCTTTCCTGCTTTTTCATTTCTCCGGAAAAGGCAAGCGACTCAATCCTGCACGGTATTTTGGCATTTCCGTTTCTTCGCTATTTTCCGCTTGAAAATTTTTCTTATCTTGCGACAGTTTTAATTTTGACGTCTTTCCTCCTTCATACTCCGATTTTGTTTTATTTTACCTATCCACTTCTTCGTTTCTGTAAGACAAGAAGAGGACTCGCTCTCTCTTTAATTGCAGTAAGTTTTCTCTTAGCCTTGTTTTTCGGTACCAGTGTCAGCTTGTATTTTACGCTCCCTCTCTGTATGGGAACGCTCGGAAAGGAAGAGGAGACCCCGTTTCTTTTTATTCACTGCTTTTGTTTACAGATTCTTGCAGCTGAGATGGGGAGTATTCTTTTTCCCTTCACCTCCTTGTCCGAATTTTATTTGTTTTTACAATATAATTATTCCTTTCCGGAATACTTCCGAATCAGCTTTCTCTTCTTTCTTTTTGCGATTCTTTTTCTCCTGCCGTACGCGCTCTGCTTTCAGAAAGAAGAAAACCATGCCCTGTCTTTCGCAGTACAAGAACGCCTGGAAATAAGCTACAGTGCATTAC
>JABZIV010000008.1 GCA_015258095.1 Lachnospiraceae bacterium | reverse complement strand
AATGGATCCGGTGCCCGCTTTTCAGTTTGATGGATGCCTTTGCCACTTTATCATTATAGAGAACAAGACCTTCTCGAATGATTTTCTCTATATAGGAACGCGTATACTGTGCCGTATTTTTTTGTGCAAGAAAACGGTCCAGCCGTTCTCCTTCCGCATCCTTTTCCACTAAAAAATCCATTCTCTTCTCCTTACTTTCTCTTTACAAAAGAAAAGTCCGTTTCCTTGTAGTAGAACATAAATAGAAGGAGCAGGAGAAAAGCGGATACGGAAACATAAATATCCGCAACATTAAAGACCGGAAAGTCGATCGGACTGAAATAGATAAAGTCCACAACATAGGCTCGGAGCTGTCGGTCGATACAATTTCCTATTGCGCCGGAAAACACGAAGCAAAGCGCCCAAAACAAAGGGAAGTAACTCCTGCTTTTCTCCATCTCTGCTTGTCCGCTGTGGAAGGAAGACGGAATCTTCCAAACAGTGTATAAAATACCCAAAAGTACCACGATGGTGATGAGCAGGAAGAAAAACTGCTGTCCGCGTAAAATTCCAAATGCCGCGCCCGGATTCTCCACATACAGAAGGTAGAGTACACGCGGAAGTAAAGCAATCTCCGCTCCTCCCTTTAAAAACGCTACAGCAAGATGTTTCGTCCACTGATCAAAAAATATAAGAGAAAGAGAAACGAAAAAAAAGAGAAAAAACCTTTTGATTCTATTCATTTATGCCTCCATAAAACGATTGAGTGCAAGCTCCATTTCTTCTTTGTCTAAACCGTTCTCAATGTAGGGAGCACAGAGCTGATGCAAGAGAACAAACTGCAAATGGTCTTTGTTCTGCTTTTTATCCTTCTTCATCGCGGAGAAAATAGCCTCTTGGTCCAAATGCTTGCAACGGGTTTCCAAAGAGACGGCCCGCATCAAATCTTCTACGGAAAGAATATCCTTTTCCGCTATTCCTTTGGAAAGAGAAAGCGCCATAAGAGAGCCGAAAGCCACACACTGCCCGTGGCTGTAATGAAAATCAGCCACTCTCTCAATAGCATGCCCGAAGCTATGACCAAAGTTTAAGAACATTCTGTCCCGCTCTTCAAAAGGATCTTTTTCTACAAAATATTTTTTTATACGATTGCTTTGATAAATGGTTTCCAGCAAGGTGTCAATGTCTCTTTCCGCAAGTTCCTTCTTATGCTCCAGCAGAAAGGGCAAATACTGCGGATTATGGATTAAGGCGTGCTTAATCACCTCCCCCATACCGGACGCATACTGCAACAGAGGAAGGGTCTTCAGTGTATGCATAGCAGAGTAAACGAGAGACGGCATGTGAAATGCACCAACCAGATTTTTATAACTGTGAAAATCGACCCCGGTTTTTCCTCCGATGGAAGAGTCCACTTGGGCAAGAAGAGTTGTAGGAACTTGGATAAAACGCATCCCTCTCAAATACGTTGCGGAAGCAAATCCGCACATATCCCCCACGACACCGCCTCCCAAGGCAATCATGAAATCTTTTCGCTGTAAGCCGAACGTTAAAGCCGCTTCATAGATTTTCTCTATCTCGGAGAGTGTCTTATGCTCTTCTCCTCCGGAAAGAACGATGGTAGACAGTTCTTTAAAAGCGGTATTGATTTTCTTTGTAAACTCTTCTAAATACAGGGGAGCAACATTTTCATCCGTAACAATGAGCGCCTTCCTCTCTGTGGTATCCAATTCTTTCAGTCGATCCCGAAGAGCGGAAAAGTCTTTTTCCAGATAGATGGAATAACTGTGTAAATCTTTATGATAAATATCTAATTTTCGCATGATAAACTCCTTAAAAGAAGATATCCTCTCCTCTGTGCATGAGATAGGTTTTAAAGAAAGACAGCCTATGATACAGACACAAGAGGAACGGGAAATTTAAAAAAGGCATATCCCTTCGGATATGCCCATCTATTTCTTTTTAAGCTCTAAAGCTCAGTGCTCCAAAATTCCCTTCTCCATCACCGCCGAAACCTGCGCCGGAGAACTCACCGGAAAGATGAACCTCTTCGGGACTGATGATAAAGATATACGTTGAAATCTTCTGTAGATTTCCGTTAATGGCATAGGCAGTTCCACTCAGAATATCAATAATTCTTTGCGCAATCTCCGTATGTAAACCTTCCATATTCAAAACAACCGCTCTGCCGCTAAGAAGATAATCACAAATTTCAGTGGCATCTCCCATGGAATTCGGCTTAATCATGGTGACTTCCATGCTGGCTTTCCGCTCATTATTACTGGATTTCGATCTGCCAAACAGACGAATCTTCGGTTCAGCCTCTTCTTCCTCTTCATCTACTCTTCTACCGAAGAAGGACGGTTTCTTAGGCGCTTCTTCCTCCTCGTCATAATCCTCATCATCGAAGTCGTAGTCGTTATCTAAATCGTAGTCGTCTTCATTCTCTCTGTTCAAGTTCATCTTTGTCATTAGGTTACTTAAAAAGCTCATACCATTCTCCCACAATCGGTTATGTAAACAAGTTTATTTTACTCAATTTCCCCACAAAGTCAACCTAGAAAGTCCTTCCCCACGGAAATTTAAAAGATTAAATTTATATATTTTAATCCGCTTTTATAAGATTTTATATTTTTCCATAAAAAACCCTGTCTATCTGCTTTTTCTCTCGACAAACTCTTATTGAAATATAAGTTGTCCATCCCGTACCATGGATCCTTCCAGGACAATATGATCATAAACTTCAATACCGGAAGGGGTATTTTTCTCTACTATCACATATTCATCATTCTTCTCCAGAGCTACAATCTGCCGGAATACGGCATAGCCTTTATTGATATTGTAGACTCCTTCCAGAAGCCTAGTCGGTCCAACGGTGTAAGAATCTGTGCTTCCGTCTTTTACGATCAGATCTCCGGTTTTTATCGCATTCTCCTCTCCGGTTTTTGGAATGGAAATATAGGAAAATCGCTGGTCTTTCCGGTAAATTTCCGTTGGAACATACTGTACTGTTCCATTCTCCCCTTTTCGCTTAAATCCCTGGCTGCCATCCTTTTCCGTGAGCAAGAATTCATTCGGAATAACATAGAACTCTTTTTTTACTACGGAAGAAGCGGGAATCTTCAAACCGCTCTCCTCTTTTTCTTTTAATGCAAAGGAAAGAAAGCGATCTTCTAAGAAGTAATCATCATAATTCTGTATCTTTACTTTCCCATAGATTTTTCCGTCTTTTCCATGGATAAAATATAATTCGGCAGGGAGTTCCAAATCCTGATCGGAAAAAACGAGGGTCACTTTATGTCTGTTCTCCATCTCTTTTCTCTCCTCTTCCGTTAAAGAGAAAAGGATTTCCCAATCGGATGAACGGATAATTTTGTAGAGGCCCTTTCCTTCCTCTACATGATCGCCCCCCTTTGTAATCGTCTTTTTGCTTTTCTGATTGCGAAATGTATCGGCACTGATTTCTTCTTCTTTAAAGCCTTCATACCCATCCAGAAGATAGGAAACTGTCCCTGCTTCCGGTGCTTTTTCCACAATATACTGAATCCCAAGCGTGGCCAGAATAGAATTCAACTGTTTCATCCCGTCTTCGCCGGAAAAGGCCAGACTGTCTCCACTTAAAGAAGAAGGAAAACTGTATAAGGTATTGAATTGATTGTCCCGGAAAGACTGTGAAAAATTCTCCAGGCGATTTTTTAATTCCAAAACCTGTTTTTCTGTTAGATTCTTTTGCAACTCGGGATGCTCTTCCAGATACTTCTCGAGTTTTCCGCTTTCGTCTATCGTGTAAAGTTCGGCATTTTTTGCAATTTTTCTTCCTTCGGGTACGGTAAAGTGGACATATCCGCTCTTTGCAGCGGGATAGGATGTCTCTTCTCTTAAAATGATTCCGTTATATTGATTTTCCCGAACCAGACTGCCTTCCCGTACCTCATAGAAACGAATCTGATCTCTTCGCAAAAAAGAAACTACACTAAAAAGAATATAGAGAGCAATAATCATAAAGATTACTCCCTCTATATTGAAAAAAAATCTTCTTTTTTTTCTATATCCTGTACTTGCCATATTTAAAGTGCAATTGCAATGTGATCCTTCAGGTCTGCCGGAACTTCATCCGGACTCATCGATAAACTGCTGACAATATTGACCTTATATTTCTCAGACAGACCATCGAGTTTTCTTATACAATCCGTAATCGGTTTTCCTTCCAAAGAGGCTAATTTTAAAAAGCTGTCGAGAAAAAGATATTCCAGATCATGATCTTGGGAAATAATACCGCTAACAAAACCTACGAATGCATCTTCCGAATCGAGTTGAAATTCATTGACATTGATTAAACGAATCTTATTGTTCAGTTCATACATGTGCTGTGCGGAACGATCCAGGAAGTCAACATTTCCTTTCGCCTCCTGCACGGTCGCATTTGCTCTTGCAATCAACTGTTTTGTCTTTCCTTTTCCTCTTTGTCCTACAATAAATTGAACCATTTGCATTCCTCCTTGACAGAACAAGATATTTATTCCCAATAACTTTGTTAAAACTTATTAAAAAGTATAGTACATTCAAGAAGTCTTCGCAAGCAAGTTTGTCATATTTTCATAAAGATTGTCTTTGCTCTCTCCCTGCATAACGACGGCAATATACTGTGCTTTCGTCGCCGCCTTTTCGGCATCCAGGGCAAGGCAATAGCCGGCATTCTTCGTTGTTCCCGTCTTCGCGGCAAGAAGTTCTATTCCGTCAGGAAGCGCCTTATCTCCCGTGCTGTAAAGGTTGGTCGCCTTCCATACCTGTGTCTTCTTCGCACCGTTCCGATCCTTGTACTGCACCTGGTATTCTTTTGTTCCGAGAATCTTTCGCAGCTCTTCATGCTGCATCACCGCACGAAGAATCAGATAGATATCATAGGCGGAAGTATAGTGGTTTTCATCCGGAAGACCGTGCGGATTCGCAAAATGGGTGGATAATGCACCGAGCTTTACCGCTTCCTCGTTCATTTTCTCTACAAAGGCATCTACAGAACCGCAGCTGGCTTCCGCTACGGCAACTGCCGCATCATTTCCGGAGGGTAATAACATTCCGTAAAGGAGATCCCGAATTTCAAGACTCTCTCCGGCTTGCAAAAAGGCAGTGGAAGAGCCGCTCACCTTGATGGAGGAGGAAGGAGAAACAACAAACTCCTGATCCAGGTCGGAAACATTTTCCACACAGACCAGAGCTGTCATCAGTTTCGTTATACTGGCAGGATAAACCCTTTTAAAAGGATTCTTGTAGGCAGAAGCGCGGTCCTCACTTCCTTCCCCTCTTTCCACAAGGAGAAAGCAATCCGTGTTCATGCTTTCTTCGTTGTAACTCTGCTCCACCGGGAGAGCAAGATCCGACGCAAAAGCTTCCGCCTTGTGCCGATCTTCGCTGTCCCAAGAAAGAGAAGAAAGTCTTTGTATACACTGCTCTTCGGAAAAGCGTTGCTCAAGCTTAGTCCCGCACGATGTGAGAAAAAAGAAAGAAAAGAGCAGGCACAGAAAAATAGGAGTAGTCATCCTACTCCTACCTTGCAATACTTTGTTCGTTACCCTACGTTTCTCCACTCCAACTCTCCTCTTTCCAATGCGTGAATTAAAAGCTCTGCTGTAGCAAGATTGGTGGCAATGGGTATGTTGTACATATCACAGAGACGAATCACCGAACTCAAATCAGGCTCTCCGTCATACTCGGGGGAAGGATCTCTTAAAAAGATAATCATATCCAGATTCCCCTGCTCTATCTGCGAAGTAAGCTGTCTCACTCCGCCTGTTTCTCCCGGTAAAAACTTATGAATCTTTAAGTTTGTAACTTCCTCTATCAAAGTGCCTGTCGTTCCCGTTGCATATAATTCATGTCTGGTCAAAATCCCTCTATAAGCGATACAAAAGTTTTGCATGAGCTTCTTTTTTGAATCATGCGCAAGTAAACCCACTTTCATCTCTTACTCCTCCTATGTTTTTCTTTGCAACGCAACATTTAAGACGATTCCCAACCCGAAGTACACCGAAAGAAGGGAACTTACTCCTCGCGAAAAGAAAGGAAGGGTAATTCCCGTATTCGGAAATAGACCTGTCGCAACCGCAATATTCGTATAGGTTTGGAAACCAATCCAAGCCATAACCCCCACAGCTATCAGTCGTCCGCTTAAAGTTTTTGCCTTATAGGCTATTATAAGACATTCCATAATAATCAACAAGAAGATTATAATGATAATTATAGCCCCTCTAAATCCTAATTCTTCTCCGATTACCGCAAAGATAAAATCATTGTCTTCTTCCACCAAAAAGTTTCCGTTCTTCACGGAGAAAATAGAGTGATTAAAAAGACCCTTTCCTTTAAACATGCCGGAACCGATTGCCATAATAGAATACATTTGCTGGGCATAATCATTGGAGTTTTCGTCAGGATGTAAAAAGGTAAGAATTCTTCTGACCTGATATCCCTGTAAAATCGGAATCTTGTCATAGAGACCGGAAGTAAAAAGGTAAAACAAAAGGACTAAGGTCACAACTGCAATGGATAAAAATAAGAGAATGTAGCGTAACTTAAGCGGCGAAGCAAAGGTCATGGCAGCAACCATTACCGTCATAATGATGGCTGTGGAAAGATTCGGCTGAATGAGGACAAGTCCGACCGGAATCGCGAGATACACGCCTTCCATAAGCAGACCGTGCAGCGTATTGATGTCCTCTTTTGTTTTCTGCAAATATTCCGCAAAGTACAGGATCAGTGCTACCTTTACAAATTCTGCGGGCTGGATCTTTCCTAAAACAGGTACGGTAATCCATCTCGTTGCGCCGTGTCCTGAAGCCGTTCCATAGATTCGCACTCCCGCAAGAAGAAGGACGGAAGCGATGTAGAGATAAGGAGAATACTTACAAAGTTTCCTGTAATCAAAGAGAGAGATCCCCACACACATCGCGAGCCCCACAAAAGAACCTAAAATCTGTCTCACGACCAGGCCGTCCTTGAAACTTTCTGCCGAAATGGCGGAACGCACGATGAATACGCCTATCGTATTTAAAATAATGATTAAAAATAAAAGTCTGAAATCATATTGCTTAAAATCATAATCCAACTTCATATCTTCTTCCTTAGTCACTAACTGTCAAAGACTGGATACTGCTTGCATCTCTCGAGAGAATGGTGTCCATACTTAACTTTCCGAAACAATAGTCATAAACCATATTGGCAAGACTTGCCGCATTACCGGAGGAATAGCCATAAGGAATATTGACGGTCACGGAAATCTCCGGATTATCGTAAGGAGCATAGGAAACGAATACGGCATGGTTTCCCCTGTCCTCTCTTTCCTGTGCGGTTCCCGTCTTACCGGCTACTGCAATATTCTGTCCGATAAAAGCATTTTTCGCCACACCCTCCGTAATGACCTTTCTAAGCCCTTCATGTACCGCATTCCAGGTTGTTGCACTGTAAGAAAGCGTCTTCTCCAGAACCGGCGAAACCTCCTGAACCGTATTATTTCTCGGGTCCTGCACCTTATCCACAATAGAGAGCTTATAGAGAGAACCGCTGTTGGCAACTGCGGTAATGAATCTTGCCAGTTGTGCAGCATTAAAAGCATGGTTTCCCTGTCCCATTGCGGAACGCTCCGGGTCATAGTTGGAAATTCTCGGCTCCGTTTCATCCAGCTCTACTCCGGATTTCTCATTTAAGCCAAAGTCCGTGGCGTACTTTCGAATTCGCTCCATACCGAGATCGGGTTTATAATTCCCCTTCTCATCCATTGAAAGACGGTGACCGAGGTCGGCAAAGAAGAAGTTACAGGAGTTCTTAATCCCGTCAACAATATTCTCATTTCCATGCTGAGAGGGCCAAATCCAGCAACGAATGTTCGGCGTAACCTCATCATACTTTCCGGTACAATCGATGATGGTCGAGGTATTAATCACCTTTTCTTCCAAAGAAGCAATGGAGCTAATCGGTTTAAAGGAAGAGCCCGGTGCAAGCTGTGTCTGGGTTGCCCCGTTCAGCAAAGGAAGAGACAGATCCTCGTTACACTTTTTTAAATAAGCGGCATCGCTGATTCGATTGTTGTCGAAACCCGGATAAGTCACCAGCGCACGAATTTTTCCCGTTTTTACATCCGTGACCACTACGGAACCGTTACAAGGGTCGAGAGCAAGCTCAGCCGGCGTGATTTCCATCTTTCGTATCTTTTCCAGAAGAAAAGTAAAAGCGGTATGGGCATCTCCCGTAGCAAGCATCTGATAAGAAGCTTCATCCTGCGCCAAAACATTCTGCTCAAAAAGCGCACGGAGAAGAAGATTGCCGGAAATCGTCTGTTTCGCAATCGCATACTTATAAAGCAATTTATCGAATCCTGCATCGCTATGCAGGTATTCCATAATCTTCTTAACGAAAAGGGTATAGATTTCATCGGTATCGGAATACTCTGTGTCCAGAGAAAGCTTTCGGGTATCAATCCAGCCTTCTTCTATTCCTTTCATCAGAAAAGAATGCAGAGAAATCGCATCACTCTTCCACAAACTATATGCCGTAGACGCCTTATAACGGGTATCTTCCGGATTGACCACTCCTCCTTTCTTACTGAGAAGATAATCATAGATATAGACCATATAGGCTTGCATTTCCTGGGGAAGACCTGAAAGTTCTCCTCCACTATCCTGCTTTAAAATTCCCTCAATTTGAGAAAGCATCTCTTCTTTATTTTTCGTGAAGCGAACGCCGATTTCTTTCTCGGCTTCCTTGGCATCCGCATGGAAGAAGTGATCTTTATTTAAAACATTGTTATTAATCAACTGGTAGTACGCATCTTTTACGGGAATCATAAGCTGAGACTGTTTCATCTTACTCTGATCCAAGTCATTGTTCTCCGTAAGCTTTGAAGCAAGGATTCCCGCGAGTTCCTGTTCCAGCAGGTGATAAATGGAAATCTGGTCATTCGCGGAAATGGTCGTATAGATGTCATTTCCCGCCATGGGCTTTTCTTCGGAAATCACTTCCATAATGCTCCCCACATTGTTGAGATACATCTCCTTATACCCTTTTTTCCCTTTTAAAAGTAAATCCTCACTTTTTTCCAGTCCCCAGACGCCTATGGTATCATTGATATCGTAGGACGGATCCTGTTTTTTCAGTTCGGCAAGCTGCCCTTCCTGTACCTGTCCGGTATATCCCACGATATGGGATAAGTAAGGAGCGTAATTATATTTCCTGACGGATACACTCTCCACATCCACTCCCGGAAGGTCGTATTTTGATTCCAGAATTTCCGCCATACACTCTCTGGAAATATTCTTCACAATGGTCGTGCTCATGTAACGCTGGTAGGAGGTGAGGCGAAGGGAGTAAATAATGCCGATCATATCGAGTGCAGTCTTATCGGAAAGTTGCACGGCCTGTCCATCACTGTCCGTAAGCTTATTGAAATGATACAGCTTCTTTGCCTGCTCAAAGCATTCTTCCGCTGTGGATGCAGCTTCTTTCTTACTCAGCTTATCCGGTTCTTTCCGAAAAACATTGGCAATGAGGCGAAGTTTTTCCTGCTCCGATGCCGTTGTGTAAGCAAAACTTCCGTCTTCTTTGATTTCCACTTTAAATTGGCTTTCCAGCGGATATTGATACTTTTCGATAATATCCGCAAGTTTTTTCAGCATCGTATTTCTGCTGTTAATCCCTTTGCTTGTGGAAGTAAAGACACCGGTATCCGCTATCGTGATGTTGTACTGCAATTCATTGTATGCCAAGAGCTTCCCGTCTTTATCATAGATATTACCGCGTGTTCCCGGAAGCACCAGATTCTTTTTTGTACTTTTTAAATGGCTTTCCAGATAATTCTCTCCGTGCAAAATCTGCATCTGAAATAAATGCACAGAAAGAATCGAAAAAAGCCCAATAAAAATCAGTGCCAAGGCGAATAAACGTGAGGAAAAGAGTCGGGATACCAACTCTTTCAAAAAACTATAGATTTCTTTCATCATAGTGCTTTCTCCTCCAATCGTCTGCTTGCACTAAAGAAGAAACGATATAAAACCAAAGTCAGTAAAAAAGAAAAAACAATCGACGGTAAAACAATGTGAACGAAGTAATAGGGAATACTCCACTTTCCCCGAATGAGAAAGCGAAGAACATAGATGTAACTGTGGTATGTCAATCCGCTCAGTACACAGAGAAAGAGCGGAAGCTGAATATATTCTTCATAGTAATAGGCATGAAAGTAACCGTTGGTATATCCGATTAAAACAAAAATCAGAGAGTAGAAGCCGAAAGGTCCGGAATAAAAAAGATCCATCAGGAGTCCTGCACAAAGTCCGTAAATCATTCCCGGAAGAGGTCCATAGTAGAAACCGAAGGAAAAGCAGAGAATCAAGAGCAGATTCGGACTCGTTGCCAGAAAAGGAAGTAAAGGAAAAACACTGGTTTGCAACAAGAAAGCCAGAATCAGAAGAAGAAAATAAAATAAGAATTGGGTATGCCGTCTTTTCTTTCTTTTTACAATTTTATTCCCCAAAGTCACTACTCTCCTTTTTGTTCCAGCTGACTACTGCTCGCTTTTTGGAAGCGATCATCTTTTCGATCCGTAAGAACCAGAACTTCCTGCAAATTCGTAAAATCAGCCGCAGGAATCAAATAGCCGTTTTTCATCAAGCGCTTTTCATCCACCTGGATATCAATGGCAAAGCCCACTAAAATTCCCGGTAAGAACTTCGACGAAATATTCGATGTTACGATACGGTCACCATCCTGGATTACCGCATCCTTTTTCATATTGCTGATTCGAAGGCGCCCTTCTTCGTAAAGCTTCAAATCTCCGGCTACGATGCAGGTATCACTGGATTGTATCCCCATGCAGGAAACCCTCGATTCGTCGTCAATAATCGAGCGGACTGTCGCATAATTTAAACCGACATCCGTTACAATGCCGACAAGACCACCCTTCGCCATCACGTTCTGATCGACTTTGATGCCGTCTTTCGAACCTTTATCAATCCGAAAAACCTGAAACCAATTCTCGGAGTCTTTCGCAATGACTCTGGCCGCTACTTTTTTGTACTGTAAATAGTCCTGATCCAAGGCATAGAGCTCACGAAGACGGCGAAGCTCCTCTTCGTTCTGCTTTAAAATATTATTTTCTTCCGTCAAGGTATCGATCTTCGCCTGTAGCTTGGTATTCTCCTCTTCCGCTTCCACGAGAGACTTATGCTTTTCCCAATGGGAATATAAACCTCTTCCCACGCGGTTTACTCCGGTTTGCATCGGGACAAGGACTGTCCCCACCGCATTTCTTAGCGGATTCATAAGACCGTCCTTTATTGAAGACAGTACGACCATCATGACACAAAGCACGGTCAGAATAATAAAGATATACTTACTTTTTCTACCTTCCACTAGAACTTCCCCTGTTCCTTAAAACTGTAGTAACGATTATCCCCTATTACGATATGATCCACTAAAGGAATCCCCATATACTCTCCGATTCTCCTGATGGAATCTGTTAAGGCCTCATCTTCTCTGGACGGCGTAGGATCGCCGGAAGGATGATTGTGTACCAGAATCATACAGGTTGCCGATACGGTAAGCGCTTCACGAAAGATTTCTCTTCCGGAAATACTGGCCGCGCTTGCGGTCCCTTTCGCAAGAAAGTAATCCTTTAAAAGTTTAGCCTTGGTATCCAGATAGAGAACGTGCACCACTTCATAATCGAGATGTCGCATTTCTTCTTTGAAATAGAGAAGCACGTCCGCCGGCGCACGAAAACAATCCAGTTTCTCATGCACATTGGAATTCCAGATTCTTCTCGCAATTTCTCCGATTGCCAGAAGTTCGATTGCTTTAGCCATACCGATTCCCGGGACTTTAGTCAGTTCCTGCACGGAATAATGCATCAGACCGGTAAGCCCTTTACAAGACTTTCTGACCTGTAAAACCTCTTCAGAGAGTTCCAGAACAGTGGCACCCTTTCTTCCCGTTCGAAGAATGATGGCAAGAAGTTCTTCCTCGCTTAATGCGGAGAAGCCTCTCGCCAACGCCTTTTCGCGAGGCATAAGTTCCGGATTTTTATTCCATTCTTCTTTCATTAATCCTCCTCTTCGGAGGAGTCTACAGAGATTTTATTTTACCACGATTTCAACGCAATAACGAAAACTTTTCTTACACTTTATAAAAAACTTAGAGAGAAAGTAGTCCTTTCTTAAACAGGGTATCCAGCGCTTTCATCACACCATACTTTCCATGCGGGAAAGTCAAACCGCCCTGGAAAAACACGGTGTAGGGAGGACGAAGCGGTGCATCAGCGGAAAGCTCGATGCTGGAGCCCTGGACAAAAGCCCCCGCCGCCATCACCACCTGATCGGCGTAACCCGGCATATCACTGGCCTCGGGACGAACGAAAGAGTCCACCGGTGCAGCAGCTTGTATTCCTTCACAAAATGCGAGAAGTGCTTCTTTACTCCCTAAAGTAATAGCCTGAATAATATCCATTCTCTTTGTATCCGCCGTAGGGTGGCAGGAAAATCCCAGTTTTTCAAAAAGTGTAGCGGCAAAGATGGCGGATTTCTCGGCAGCGGCAGTCACTGTCGGTGCAAGGAAAAAGCCTTGCAACAGATCTTTATTCAGATTTAAGGAAGGTCCCTGCTCTTTTCCGAGCCCCGGAGCCGAAAGACGAATAGCGGAGCGCTCGATACACTCCTTTGTTCCGGCAATATATCCTCCAACGGGAGCAAGTCCTCCCCCCGGATTCTTTATCAAAGAGCCCACTACCATATCCGCACCGTAGTCGCTCGGTTCTTTGTCACAAACAAACTCTCCGTAACAATTGTCAACCATGCAGAGGACATCCGGCTTAATTTTCTTTACGAAACGAATGATTTCTCCAATTTCTTCCGGGCTGAAGCTTCTTCGGTCACTATAGCCTTTCGAACGTTGAATCTCTACCAAACGGGTTTTCTCCGTCATCTGAGCGCGAATCCCGTCCCAATCAAAGCCGCCATCCGAAAGGAGCGGAACCTCCTTATAATGAATGCCGAACTCCTTTAAAGAGCCGATGGATTCTCGAATTCCAATCACTTCCTCCAGCGTATCATACGGCTTTCCGACGGGAGAAAGCATCTCGTCTCCCGGTCGAAGATTCGATTGCAGGGCGATGGCGAGAGCATGTGTACCGCAAATAATCTGTCCTCTTACAAGCGCATCCTCCGTATGGAAATAGGCTGCATACGCCTCTTCCAAAGCGTCCCTGCCGAGGTCATTATGACCGTAGCCGTTGGTTCCCGTAAGATGTGACTCCGCTATTCCCGCTTTCTGTAATGCGGAAAGTACTTTTAACTGATTATATTCTGCAATGCTGTCAATTCGCTTAAAGCGTTCCTCCAGTTCCTTTAGAACGTTCTCGCTCAGACACAGGACTTCTTCAGAAATTCCCATTTCTTTATACATTTCTCTACAATCCATTTCACCAGCTCCTTTTCACTTTGAAAATCTTCTCTTTCTACAAATACCGCTTCTTTCTCTCTCCGAAACCAGGTGAGTTGCCTTTTGGCATAATGCCTGGAGTTCTGCTGAATCCGTTCCATACAGCGGGAAAGATCGTACTCTCCTCGAAGGTAAGGAAAGACTTCCCGATACCCGATGCCGCTAAATGCCGGGGCATCCTCGCTGTATCCTCTTTGATAAAACCGCTCCACCTCGGATACCAGACCTTCCCGGAACATCTTTTCTACACGGGAATTAATACTTTTATATAGTGCCTCCCTTTCTCTATCCAATACAAGAAATAAAGAATCATACAGTGCCTCTTTCTCTTTTTCTTCCGCATTATGGAGGGAAATGGGGCGATGATGTAAAAAATAGTACTCCAGGGCGCGGAGAATTCGTTGCTTATTATGCGCATGAATCTTCTCCGCGGAAACCGGATCGACACGCTTTAATTCCTCATGCAGGAAACCGGATCCCCTCTCTTCCAAAGCCTGATGCAATGTCTTTCTAATCTCTGTCTTCTCCTTTCCGTCTTCTTCCTGAAAATCAATGTCTCTCAGCATTGCTTGAATGTAGAAACCGGTTCCCCCGACCAAAATGGGGAGGTGCCCTCTTGCATAGATTTCCGCCGTTTTTTCTCTTGCCATTCTTTGAAAGATACTGGCGTCATATTCCTCCTCCGGATTCAGAATATCCAGAAGATGATGCGGAACGCCTTGCATTTCCTCTTTTTTTATCTTGCCGGAAGCAATATCGAGACCTCGGTATACCTGTATCGAATCCGCTGAAATACATTCTCCATGAAGAATCTTCGCAAGTTCCACCGAAACTGCCGTTTTTCCCACGGCAGTCGGTCCGGAAAGAATGAGAAGCGGCTTCTTTTCCTCAAATGCATTCATCTTACACAATCCTTTTAAACATCTTTTCCAAATCCTGCTTCCGAAACGCAATAATCGTTGGACGGCCATGCGGGCAGGCAAAGGGATTTTCCAGTTGCAGAAGCTCATCCAGTAGGGCATCGCATTCCTGAAAACTAATCTGTTGATTTCCTTTTATGGCAGCCTTACAGGACATCGATGCAATCTTGTTATAAAGGCTTTCTCCGGAAAGCTGTTCCGAATCCTCGGAAAGACCGTCCAGGATTTCGAGAAAGACCTCTTCTTTATCTACGGAAGGAAAATCTACAGGAATCGCAGTCAAGCGTACCCCTCCCGCCTCCTCATCCCACTGATAGCCCATCTCCTGAAAAGTTCTGGAGTAGGTGAAAAGAATCTCCTTCTCTTTGTTCTGCAAATGAATCGATAAAGGGAGGATATTCTGGCTCATCTGCTTTTTTTCTCTCTTTCGTTTCATCATCCGTTCAAAGTTGACCTTCTCATGCGCAGCATGCTGATCCATAATATAAAGACTTTCCTCATATTCAATCAGCCAATACGTTCGGAAAATCTCCCCGATAATACGATGGCTTTTCCTGGCTTCTTCAGAAAGGAAAGGCGCAGAAAAAAGACTTTCCTGCTCCGGTTCCGATTGAAAAAGCGCTTCTGCTTTCCCGGATATCTTCTCCCGTTCCGCCTCCCTTTGAATAGTCTTTTCTTCCGTTCTTTCCCCGTCTATCCCTGTTTCAGATATACTGTTCCACTCTGTTTGCTTTTCCGTTTTCGGAGCATCAAAAGGAACTCCAGGCTCTGCAAGGCTTTGTTGCTCTTCGGAAAGAGAATGCTTTTCCAGGCTTTTTGTTAAATCAAACTCGCTGTACACCGTACGACGTTCTTCCGAAAGCTTACGTAGCGAAGGTTCCGTGAGGGGAACAACGGATTCTTCTTCTTTGTTTCCCTCTCTCTTCGGAATCCCGATCTTTTTTTCCGCCTTTTCTTCCTGTAAAAAGGGAGACAGTGGATTTTGGTCAATCAGATTTGCGTGGGAAAGAGCAACATTTACCGCGTTAAAGACAGCCTGATAAATCTGTTCCCGATTTTGAAAGCGTACTTCCAATTTCTGCGGATGGACATTGACATCCATGAGACTCGGTGTGATATCGAGAAAGAGAATGGCAAAGGGAAACTTATGCTGCATCAAAAAGGGCTTATAGGCGTCTTCCAGAGCACGACTGAGTAAGGCATCATGCACATACCTGCCATTTACAAAGAAGAGTTCGAACTGTCGGTTCGCACGCGTGACATTCGGTCTACCCAGTAATCCCCGAATATGCACCGTCGGCATTCCGGTGATGCTGGACGGGTAATAGGCGCCTTCCAGAGGCAGACTTTCCTTACTCTGCTCTTTTCCGTAGATACTGTACACGATGTCCTGAATTCGGGAAGAACCCAAGGACTGAAATCTTGTCTTTCCATCCCGAATAAAATGAAAGGAAACCTGATGATTCGCAAGAGCAAGCTTCTCTACGATATCTTCTACTCTGTTGCTTTCCGTACTTTCGCTGTAAAGGAATTTCTTTCTCGCCGGAACATTGTAAAAGAGATTCCGGATAATGAAAGTGGAGCCGTCCACTCCGGCAACCTCTTCCACCTTTCCTATTTCCCCGCCTTTTACAAGGATACGATGGGAGAAAAAGTCCTCTTTCGTTTTCGTAATCAGTTCCACATCGGAAACCGCGGCGATAGAAGACAGCGCCTCGCCGCGAAAACCGAAACTCATGATACTTTCCAGGTCGGACAGGGAACGAATTTTACTCGTTGCATGGGGAAGAAAAGCGTTTTTAAGATCGTCCTCGGCAATACCGTCTCCGTTATCGGAGACGCGAAGGTACTCTATTCCTCCTCCTCTAATTTCCACCGTGACCTGAGAGGCATGCGCATCGATTGCATTTTCCACAAGTTCTTTCACAATACTGCTCGGACGCTCAATTACTTCCCCTGCCGCTATCTGGTTTACCGTATCTGTACCCAAAACATGAATTTTCACTGTAGAAGCTCCTTCAATTCAAACAATAAACTACAGGCTTCAAAAGGACTGATTTTCTCCGGAACGGTTTCTCTTAATTTTCGAAGAACCTTCTCCTCTCCTTCCGTATGCGCATTTTCTTCTTGACCCTGTATTTCGCTCTCCTTGCTCTCTTGTTTCTCTCCTTTTAGAATCTGTTCGGGACGCCGGGTTAAGAGGTCATTTTGGGTAAGAGAGAGAGAAATTTCCCGAGCCCGTTTCAGTACCGAATCCGGCACGCCGGCAAGCCTTGCCACATCAATGCCATAGCTCTCATCCGCTCCGCCGGGAAGAATTTTCCGAAGAAAGGTAATTTCTCCGTCCTTCTTGGAAACGGCAATACTGTAGTTCTTTACATTGCGGAGCTTTCCTTCGAGTTCCGTCAGTTCATGATAGTGTGTTGCAAAAAGTGTTTTGGCCTGAATGTGCTTCGCAATATATTCTACTACCGCCCAGGCGATGGAAAGCCCGTCATAAGTGGAAGTTCCTCTTCCGATTTCGTCCAGAATGAGCAAAGATTGCTGCGTCGCATTGCGAAGAATATTGGCAACCTCACTCATTTCCACCATGAAAGTGGACTGCCCCTGTGCAAGATCATCTGAAGCACCGACCCGCGTAAAAATCCGATCGCAGATAGGAAGAGTCGCTTCTTTCGCAGGAACAAAGGAACCGATTGCAGACAGGAGGACGATGAGTGCAACCTGTCGCATATACGTAGACTTTCCTGCCATGTTCGGACCGGTGATAATCGCGATTTCTTCATCCTGATCAAAGACGGTATCATTAGGAATAAACTGCCCTTCTGATAGCAGTTTTTCAATAACCGGATGTCTTCCGTCCCGAATACACATTCGACCGTTTTCACTGAGCACGGGACGAACATAGTTTTCTTTCATGGCAAGCTTTGCAAGAGAGAGATAAGCATCCAGATAAGCTAAGTTTTCCGCCATTTTCTGGATTCTCGGAAGCTCTTTCGCGAGCTCCTCACGGAGGGCACAAAACAGTTCATACTCCAGGTCTTTTCGTTTTTCTTCCGCCCCCAAAATCTTATTCTGCAATTCTTCCAGTTCCGCCGTGGTATACCGTTCTCCCTGAGCCAGAGTTTGCTTCCGGATAAAATAATCGGGAACTTCCCCCTTAAAGGCATTGGAAACTTCGAAACAATATCCGAAAACGCGATTATACTTGATTTTCAGATTTTTGATTCCGTTTTTTTCTCTTTCCTTTGCTTCCAACTCTTCCAGCCAGGCCTTTCCATTTATAGCAGCGTCCCGATAGGCCGAGACCTCCTCTGAAAAACTGGAACGAATGAGATTTCCTTCTTTAATCGAAAGTGGAGGGTCTTCCACAATCGTTTCCTCAATCCGTTTATAAATATCCGACAAGTTGTCAAAAGTGGACTGCATCTTCGAAAGAATCGTCCCTTGAAAAAGGCTCAGCGCTTTTTCGATATCCGGTAGATACTGTAGCGATACCTTGAGAGCCAAAAGATCCCGGGCATTCACGGTTTTTAAACTGATCCGGGAAAGGAGTCGTTCCATGTCATACACACTGTCCAGATACTCCCTTATCTCTTCCATATCGATAAAGTGCTTTGTAAACTCCTCTACTGCATCCAGCCGTTCTTCTATTTTTTTTCGATCTCGAAGAGGCCTTTCCAGGAAATGACGAAGCATACGGCATCCCATTGCCGTTTTACTGTAGTCAATGACCCAGAGAAGCGTTCCCCGCTTTTTTTTCTCGCGCAAAGTCTCCCAAAGCTCCAGATTTCTCTGACTGAAACTGTCAATGAGCATAAAATCTTTATTTTGAAAATAAGAAATCTTTCGAATATGGGTCAATAAATTCTTCTGCGTATCATAGAGGTACGAAAGGCAGGAGCCGAGAGCGCGACGAAGGGAAGCATGGTCGGAAAGCCCGAGCCCCATAAGGGAGGATTGAAAATGTGCGGTAATCAGCTTATCCGCCTCCTGCAAAGAAAAAAACTTCTCCTCTTTCTCCGTGAGGGCAATGGAAAAGCGATTCTGTATCTCCGCGTACAGCTCTCCCTCTTCCCTAAAAAGCGGATTGAAGAGAATCTCTTTCGGAGAAAAACGGGATATTTCATCCAGACATTCTTTCTCCGTATGAACGGTTGTGGCAAAACACTCTCCCGTCGTAATGTCGACCGTCACAATCCCCTGTTCCTTTTCGCCGACATAAACACTCATCAGGTAGTTGTTCTTCCCTTCCTCCAGAGCGGTTTCGTCCGTTTGCGTTCCGGGCGTTATGACACGGATAATCTCCCGCTTTACCAGTCCCTTCGCCTTCTTCGGATCCTCCATCTGTTCTCCGATAGCGACTTTATAGCCTTTGGAAACCAACTTGCTGACATAAGAATCCGCGGCATGATAAGGAACCCCGCACATCGGCGCTCTTTCCTCCATCCCACACTCTTTCCCGGTAAGAACGAGATCCAACTCCTTCGATGCCGTAAGCGCATCCTCAAAGAACATCTCATAGAAATCCCCGATACGATAGAAAAGCAGCGCATCCGGATATTCTCTTTTGCTTTCCAAGTATTGTCTCATCATCGGAGACAGCTTACTTTCCTCCATCCCTTACTCCTTTTACAGTAAAGACCCGAAATAGTAAAAGCCCATCGATTTTTCTAATTTAACCGGAACGATTTCTCCGAGAAGGCGCTCTCCGCCGCGAAAGTGTACAAGAATATTATTCTCCAAACGTCCTGTAAGCATATCCTTCTCTTCTTTATCTTTCTCCTCTACAAGCACTTCCATCACGCGACCGATGTCTTTCCCCTCCCGTTCTTTCGATGCTTCCCGTACGGTGTTCAGGAGCCTCTGAAAACGGTCCGATACCACGTCTTCCGGAACTTCCTCCCATTTTGCGGCAGGGGTTCCACTTCGTTTTGAATACTGAAAAGTGAAAGCGGAATCATATTGCGCTTCCCTAACCACCTCCAGAGTATCCTGAAAATCCTCCTCCGTTTCCCCCGGAAAGCCCACGATGATGTCCGTTGTAAGACCAATTTCCGGCAAAGTTTCTTTAATTTTACGAAGTAAGGCAAGATAAGACTCCTTCGTATAATGCCGATTCATTTTCTTCAGAATCTTAGTTGAGCCGGACTGCAATTGCAGATGTTCTGATTTTCTTTCATCACTTGCAAGAGTTCATCGGAAAAATCCTTGGGATTCGGCGTCATAAAACGAATCCGTCTCAGTCCCGGAATCTTTGCAACCTGAGAAAGCAGTTCCGGAAAACGAAGCTCCTCTTTTCTATCCAGGCCGTAAGAGTTTACATTTTGCCCGAGAAGCATGATTTCCTTCACCCCATCCGAAACGAGTGCCGTACATTCGTTTAAGATATCTTTTGAATCCCTTGATTTCTCTCTTCCTCGCACATACGGTACGATACAGTAAGTGCAGAAATTGTTGCAGCCAAAACTGATGTTAACGGAAGCCCGAAAAGGATACTTTCGCCTGGAAGGCAGGTTTTCCACAATCAGTGAACTGTCTTCCCAAGTTTCCACTTTGCGTTCCTTAGTAAGCAGCGCTTCCAAGAGAAGCTCTGCCAACTTATAAATATTATGCGTTCCAAAGATGAGATGGACATAAGGATATCTCTTTTTGATGGTCTCTACCTCATCCTTTTCCTGCATCATACATCCGGTAATCCCGATAATCCTGTTCCGATCTCTTTGATAGAGATGCTTCAGCTGTCCGATTCTCCCATAGAGCTTTTGATTTGCATTTTCCCGGACAGTACAGGTCGTAAAAAGGATCACATCCGCTTCCTCTTCCTCTTCGGTCATACTGTATCCGGCCTCTTCTAAAATTCCCTGCAATTTTTCTCCGTCTTTGGCGGACATCTGACAACCGATGACCGAAACCATTGCCTTTGCCTCATACCCTTCCCATTTCTTCAAATCGACAAAGGAACGAAGTGCGTCAATAAAATACAACTGCCTTTCCGGTTCTTCTTTTGGGGCATTCTTTTCTATATCCTGAAAATGCAATTTCTGTCCTTCCCACTCTTTCTCTGTTTTCAAGCGACTACTCTCTTTCTATCTCTTTGATTTTACTCTCTATGTATTTCTGTATTGCTTTCTCTTTTTTTACCCTTGCTTATCATAAGACAAAATCAAACTTTCCGCTACCTTCATCCCATCCATCGCCGCACTCATAATGCCGCCTGCATAGCCGGCGCCTTCTCCGCTCGGATAGATTCGCCGGTTCATGCTGCGAAAATCTTCCGTTCGAAGAATCCGAAGGGGGGAAGAAGTCCGGCTTTCTACGCCGTAAACAAGGGTTCCGGCATCTGCAAAACAGGGAATCTGCCTTGCAAAGGCTTCCATACTCTCTACAAAATCCTCTTTCAAAAAGCGAAGCGCGGGATACTCTTCCAAGGTAAAAAGGGAAGAAAGGTCACATTCCTCGCCAATGCCCTTCAGCATGGGAAGGGCGTTCGGATATTCTCGCTTACTCTCTTCTTTTTTACTCTCTTCATTTTTAATAACGTCATTTTTAATTATGTCGTATCTACAGAAGGGAACCTTTCCGTTGGCAAGAGAATACGCCTTTTTCTCAAAAGCGGATTGCAAGGCAATTCCGGCGAGAGGGTTCTCCGCTCCGCCATATTCCTCCTTCGTTATGGAGAAGATAATGGCGGAATTCGCTTTTCCGCTGTCTCTTCCGCTATAGCTCATCCCATTGATACAGAGCCCCTGCGGTTCGGAAGACGAATTGACGACATAGCCGCCCGGACACATACAGAAACTGTAGAATGCTCTTCCGTGCCGGGAGTGATGAATTAATTTATAACTCGCCGGACCGAGAACTGCTCTGGTCTTTTCATCTACCTTTCCAAAAAGGGCACGGTCAATCTCCTCCTGCGGATGTTCCACCCGAAAACCCATGGCAAAATCTTTCGCCACAATGGGAAATCCCAAAGAAAAAAGTTCTTGAAAACTGTCTCTTGCACTATGACCTATGGCAATAATAAGAGGTCTCTTTTCCTCTTTATGAAAATGATACTGTGTTTCAAACCGAACTTCCCCGCCGAGGTGCTCAATTTCTTTTCGAATGGAGGAAACAATTCCTATTAAAGCATCCGTTCCCACATGGGGTTTACTTTCGTATAAAATCTCCTCCTTCGCTCCTTTTTCCACAAAAGTTTTCAGGACAAAATGAGAACGCCCCTCTTTGTCTTTTACAAGCGTATTCAGTTTTCCGTCCGAAAATGTTCCCGCACCGCCCTCTCCAAATTGCGCATTCGAGTTCGGATTCAAAATTCCTTCCGTCCACAATTTCTCTACCGTCTTCATCCTTTTTTCAACTGCTTCTCCCCTCTCATAGATGATAGGGCGAAGTCCGGCACGGGAAAGCAAAAGTCCGGCGAAAAGTCCTGCGGGACCGAATCCGACAATAACCGGTCGATTTTCTTCTTTTTGAAAATACTGTTCTTTCTCCATCCCTTCAATGCGAGAAGGCAGCTCCGGTATCATATAGTCTACCGGGGTATAAAGAGAGATATCTTTGTCCCTTAGTCTCTTTACAAGCTTTTCTTCCTTTCTATCTTTTAGACGGAGAAGGACGGAATACACATAGTAAAGCTTCGGTTTCTTTCGTGCATCAAGAGAACGTCTTTCAATGGAAAAATCGCTGACGTCCGAAACTGCGATATGTAATTTTTTTGCCGCCGCAGCCTTCACTGCCTCTTTCTTGGCAAGTACATCCAATCTTAGTTGTGAAATTCGTATCATCTTCTCTTCCCCATTGCTTCACCCGCTATTTTCCCTGTTCCGAAGGCAAAATGCAGATTATATCCGCCGCAGATTCCGTCCACATCCAGGATTTCTCCTGCAAAATAGAGTCCCTTACAACAGAGACTTTCCAAGCTTTCATAATCGAGCTGAGAGAGAGACACCCCTCCTGCCGTGCACTGTGCTCTAGAAAAATCGGAGACAGCGGAAGGAATAAACGGAAAATGAAAAAGTATTCGACATAGTTCCTTTATCTTTTCCTCCGGAATCTCTTGCAGTTTCTTTTCCTCCGGAAAGGATGCTTTTTGGAAAAGTACATAGGAAAGCTTATCCGGAAGAATGGAAAGCAGCAGGTCTCTTCCCAATCTATTCTTATACTCTCTTTTTCTTGTTAAAAGATAGGAATAGAAGCTTTCCTCTTCATATTCCGGAAGAAAAGAAAGGAAGAGTCTGCTTTTTCTCTTCCTTTCCAATAAATTGGCAACCAGTCGACTGCACTGGAAAACGACGATTCCGGAAATGCCGTAATCTGTACACTGCAACTCTCCTTTATCCTGATAGAGCAGTTCCTCTCCGTCAAACAAACTAAGGCGGCAATCCGTACGGACTCCTGCCCAGATCTTCGTATACTTCTCCTCGGTAAAAATCGGACAGAGACTTGGTACAGGGCGCACCAATGTATGCCCGAACTGTTTTGCGAAAGTATAGCCGTCACCGGTCGATCCGGAAGCAGGCATTGCCAAACCGCCGGTGGTGAGGAGTAAGGCTTTTCCTTTTACGATAGAACGCTCTCCGCTCTCTCGATCCGCAAACTGTAGTTGAAACAGTCCGGAAGATTCCCCTGCACTCTCTTCCGGGAAAATAGCGGTTCGGTCCTCCACATATCTTACGTTCATCACTTCCGCGGAAAGCTTTACCAAAACGGCAAGTTCCCGCAAACGTCTTTCCAAACTGAGCACAAGGGACTTTGCCTGGTCGGAATGCGGATAGACGTACTCTCCTCTATACTTTTCCAGAACACCGAGAGAATGAAAAAAATCGATACTGTCCGAAAAGGAAAATCGCTTTAAAAAAGAAGCAATAAAATTCTTAGATTCTGAGCGAAAACAGGATTCTTGCATATTCCGGTTTGTAAAATTGCAGCGCCCGTTTCCCGTTTGTTTTAACTTCTTTCCAAGACAGTCATTTTTTTCTAAAAGGAGAACCGATTCAGCCCCATGTTCTCTCGCAGAAATAGCGGCAGCCATACCGGCAGCACCGCCTCCCACGATAATACAGTCCATAAGTTCCGTATCGTGTTCTCCGTATCTTTTTTCCTTTTTCTCTTTTTTATTTACTGTATTTTTCACAGAAGATTTTTTCCTTTTCCTCCTACATCCAACATTCCATCCGAACTACAGAAAACGCTTTAAACGCCCACCCATCGGCATCTCATCCAAGTCCTCTTTCGTTAGGGTATGACTTCTCAACAAAAGGAAGAAGTAGATCAGAATGCCCAGGAGCACTGCCGGAAGAAGCGATACCGCCGACCCGATTCTTCCTTTCCGTAAATGTTCCGGTAGAACAAGGTGAATCACAAAATACAGTGCATAGGCCCCTCCTCCCATAACGAGTGCGGCAATGCCGGGCATCACGAGACTCCGGAAAAGGTCTATTCGAAAACGGGTATGCTTATAGATGGCATGCTGATTCAGGAGACACATACACAGCGCAAAAACGATATTGGAAAGAACTACTCCATAAATTCCCGTCCGAAGATAAAGGAAAAGGATGAGGGAAGCAAGATGCAAAACAAGAGCAATCATGGAGTGGTAGAGGGGAATGTTCAAGTGTCCAAGCCCCTGCAAAATAGCATTCGATATAGTGGAAAGGGAATACAAGAGAACGGCAAGAGAACCCACCCTGGTAAGCTGAATCAAAAGGGATACATGTTTTCCCGGGAACAGCATCCTGCAAAGCGGCTCCGCGAGAATCGCCATACCAATAGAACAGGGCACCGCGATAAGGAGTGTAAAACGAACACTGACCCGTATCTGGGAAAGTGTTTTTTTGCGGTCATGAGAAGCCACCGCCATGGTCAGTACGGGAATAAGCGATGAGGAAAGAGCATTCGCAAGTGCTACAGGAATATTAAATAGGACATGATACTCTCCGAAGATGCCCCATTCCAGCACAATCTGCTTTGTCTTGGATCCAAGACCGGTCATAATACTGGAATAGAGAAAATCATCCAGAACGGATGAGATATTATAGACCGTACTGGAAAACAAAATGGGAAGCATCGTAAAAAGAAGAAGCATGGCAGAGTGCTCATAACTGTCCGTGAGACTCCGGTCTGTTTTCCCTTTTCTCCGCAAAGAGGGAATCTGATAGCGAAAGAGGACAAACATAAAGAGCAAAGCAAGTCCCGCTCCCGCACCGGTTCCGATTGCCCCGCCCATTGCCCCGTAGGCATAAGAAAATTCGCTGCTTTTATACAGAAGATCCGCTTGCTTTCCCTTCGCGAATAAGATGTACGCCATCAGTACGGAAACAATGGCGTTGGCAATCTGCTCCAGAATCTGGGATATTGCCGTCGGAATCATATTTCCCATGCCTTGAAAATAGCCGCGAAGGAGTCCCAAATAGGCCATAATCCATACGGTGGGTGCAAGAGCGCGGAGGGCAAATGCCGCATAAGGCTTCTTCATGAGCTCCGCAATGCTATCCGCCCCGAAAAAGAGAATTCCTGCCATCACCGCGCCCATAAGAGAGGAATAGAGAAAGGATACCCGAATGACGCGCTCCGTATTGCGGTATTTCTTCTTTGCCAAATTTTGGGAAATCAACTTGGATATTGCTGTCGGCATAGAATAACTGGATAAGATAAGCAGTAAAGTATAAATGGAGAAGGCAGAAGTATAATATCCGTTTCCTTCATCGGAAATAATCGCCGTCAACGGGATACGATAAACCATCCCGATGATGCGTACCAGAATTCCCGCTACTGCGAGAAGCGAACCTTGCAGCACAAAATTGTTACGATGCTCTCTCCTCTTTGAAGAAACGTTTCTTCCTTCCCTCATCTCCTGTATCCTCTATTTTGCAAAATATCCTCTTGTTTCTCTTCCATCTGCTTCCGCTCCTCCTCTTCCATGTGATCAAAGGAAAAAAGATGAAGCATGGAATGCGCGATAAGAAAGGCAAGTTCTCTCTCCGGACTATGCCCATACTCTCTTGCCTGCGACAGAACTCTGTCCCAGTTAATGATGATGTCCCCAAGAAGCAGTTCTCCGCTATCCGGATCAAAGTTCCCCGGATCTTTCTCCATTTCCTCCGTAAAATGAGCTGGGGCATCCAAATTGAGTAGAGGGAAAGAAAGGACATCCGTTGATTTATCGATGCCTCTGTTCTCCAGATTAATGCGGTGCATTTCTGCATCCTCGATAAAAAGAACGGAAACAGAAATATCATAGGGACAATGCAGATACTCCACCGCCTCTTCGATGATTTCTTCCGCTATCTTTTTATACGGAATTTCTGTTTCTCCCTTTACTTCCCACTCCAGGTCGATTTGCATGATGCACCCTCTTCTTTCTCTCTTCCTCCTTCTCGTACGCGTTCACAATGCGTTGTACCAGAGGATGTCTTACAACATCTTCGCTCGTGAGCTCGGAGAAAGCAATTCCTTCTACATTCTTTAAGATATACATGGCATCTTCCAGACCGGAACGTTTTCCCTCTTCCAAGTCCTTCTGCGTAAGGTCTCCGGTCACAATAACCTTCGAGCCGAAACCGATTCTTGTCAGGAACATCTTCATCTGTGCAGGCGTCGTATTCTGTGCCTCATCCAGAATAATATAGGCATTGTCCAGCGTCCTGCCGCGCATATACGCAAGCGGGGCCACTTCGATTAAGCCTTTTTCCGCATTGGCCAAATACTGCTCCGGACCCATGATATTATATAATGCATCGTAAAGCGGTCGTAAATAGGGGTCAACCTTGGACTGCAAATCTCCGGGAAGAAAGCCTAGTTTTTCTCCCGCTTCAATGGCGGGTCTCGTCAGAATAATCCGGGATACCTCCTCTTCTCGAAAGGCGGATATCGCCATCGCCATCGCGAGATAAGTTTTCCCTGTTCCGGCAGGACCTACACCGAAAGTAATCATATTCTTACGGATCTTATCCACATAGGACTTCTGTCCGAGCGTCTTCGGACGAACCGGCTTTCCGAGAGCTGTTCGTGCAACAAAATCCTCTTCCAGAGAAAGAAGCTGATCCGCTTTTCCTTCCTTCACCGTTAAGGATATGGCATAATCCACATTTTGCTCGGAGATGTGCGTTCCTTTTTCCGATAACTTTAAAAGAGAAAGAAGAACTTCTTTCGTCTTTTCCGCATTTTCCTCTTCCCCCACAATCTTCAGTAATCCGTCCCGATCTACAACCTGAACGGAAAACTGCCTCTGCAACTTTCGTAAATACTTGTCCATCTCTCCGAGAATATTCATTTCATGTTCCAGGGGGATATCCAATATCAATTCTTTTTCCGCCATCTTACTCCTTTAAAATCGCCCGAGAAGGAAATAGCCCCAATTCCTATACGAATCGGGGCTACTTCTACGCTATAAACGAGACCCACAGCCTCGCATGAAATTAATTGAACTTACGCTTTCTAGCCGCTTCAGACTTCTTCTTACGTCTTACGGACGGCTTCTCGTAATGCTCTCTCTTACGAATCTCTTGCTGAATGCCTGCCTTAGCACAGTTTCTCTTGAATCTGCGTAATGCACTGTCTAAAGACTCGTTCTCTTTAACGATTACACTTGACATGCGAACTCCCAAACCTCCCTTCGGGCACAAACTACGCTTTATTATAGCAAAACCCGTCCTGAAGTCAAATGTTTTTTCGCATCGTCTTCCCGGTTTTTTTTGCCGTGCCGTTCTTCAAATCGAAATCTCACCTCATTGTGTTATTTTCTATTGAAGAATTAATTTTTAAAAATAAATAAAATTGCATTGATTTTATTAGTTAATTAAAACAATTTATTTTATTGTATTCCTGATTGTAATCTTTTATAGATATGTTATGATTCATTTATAAGTTCAATATATTGTAAATATAGTACATGGAGGTACCTCAATGGAAAATCACCCTACCGGATTCTCCTGGAAATGGGCTCGTACGATGGTCTTCACCATCTTCAGCTTTCTTTTTGCTTGCGCTCTTTCCTCAAGAATTCTCCCCTCCTCTCTTCACCTTGTGTATGCCGAGAACGGAGCAGTTTACCTCGACGGCGAACATGGTGATGATGAGCAGGACGGCTTAACGGAAGGAACGGCAGTAAAGTCCTTTGAAAAAGCCAAAGAACTCGCGGAAGCGGACCCGAACATACAAACTATCTATATTAACGGTACTGTAGCAATCTCCGGCGACATCAGCCTCGACGGAACAAATGCCGTTTTGATGCGAAACCCCGGTTTTCGTGACTATCTGCTACAGGTAAAGAAGGGGAAGACAGCAACACTGAAGGACATCACGGTCGACGGTGGCGGGTTGAATGACCGACTCACTTTAAAATCAATACTTCTCGTGGATGGAGATTTGAATGTGACGGAAGGAACCGTTCTGGAGAACAATATCGTCCTTGATCTGGATAACTGGTATGCCTATGGCGGTGCAATCTATACAGATCGTGATCAGGATCATAAACGAACCATCAATATGACGGGCGGCATCATCCGAAACAACAGCGCTCACCAGGGAGGCGGAATCTATCTGGGACGGAATACCGTTCTGAACCTGTCCGGCGGTTTGATTGAAAACAACAAGGCTTATATCGATCGCAGCAAATATGCTCTTACTAATTGTGAGGCCGGCGGCGGAATCTGCACCTATATGTCTTCTACGATTAACTTAAGCGGAGATGCCGTAATAAGCGGAAACAGTGCAGCGGAATGCGGTGGCGGAATTTCTCTCGGTTCCTATGAACCGTATGGCGGATTAAGATGTGTTCTGAATATGACCGGTGGAGTGATTAAGGAAAATACTGCCGGATCCGCCGGTGGAGGCATTTTCATTCAAACCGATAACGAAAAACGGGATAAAGACGGATCCAATCTTGCAAACATCAGTGCAGGAGAAATTCTGGACAATGAAATGACAGGATACGGTGCAAGCAATAAGATGTTCGGTGGCGGCGGTATCTATGTCAACGGCTTAAGCCAGAGTTTGCAGGGTATCTTAAACCTGAAGAATGCCTTAATTACGGATAATGAAGCACTCATTGCCGGTGGCGGTTATGCGTCCTGCCCGGTATCTACGACGAATATCTTCGAAAAAGACGGGATTGCCATTTATGGAAATCGAGCAGAAGCAGGACAGGATATCGATATTGAATCGGGCATCTTCGGGTACGGGGCACACAACGGATTCCCGCCGTACTCGATTTCCCCTATCATGCTCGGAGGCACTCCTTATCACTGGAAAGATAACGACAACAACGAGGTTTCTCTGGCAAAGTTAACGGGCGTTTTGGATGGATCTAAATTCCAGTCGATACAATTACACACCGATGTAACAGAGGATGCGCAGGCGGAAAGTCTTGCCAGAGTCATTATTAAAGGAAACAAATCTTCCACGCGCGGTGGCGGAATCGGTTCCAACGGCGGACTCGTTGCCGGACAGAAGGAAGTCACAAATATTAAGGTCACTAAACTCTGGAAGTATGATGATGCGGCAAATCGCCCGAGAAACATTACGGTTGAGCTCTACCGAAAGGCGGAAGAAGATCCGGATAATCCCACTTTAATCGGTACAGGAATCATGTGGGATGTAAATGGCAGTTGGGAACTGAACTTCCAAAATCTTCCCAAGAGGGATGAAAACGGAAAGCTCTATCGCTATACGATAAAAGAGCAAAGCATAGAAGGGTATGCCGTTCAGCTGAGCGGAAACCAAAACAGCGGGTATACACTGACGAATATTCCGGAAACAACGGTGCAAGTAGAAAAGAAATGGAACGGAGATCCCACCAATCAGGTGGAAATCAGTCTTCTTGCCGACGGAATGGTGAAAGATAAAGCAACGATTACTGCGGCAGAGGATTGGAAACATATCTTTACAAATCTTCCGAAATTTGATGCAGAAGATGGACATGTCATTCACTACGAAGTAAAGGAAACATTGATTCCCGGCTATACTTCCCTGATTAGCGGAGATGCGACAAACGGTTATCTGGTGACCAATACAAAAGATACAACGCCGCCGAACCCGAATCCGAATCCGTCTCCGAATCCCGGTCCTTCTCCAAGCCCCTCTCCCCGACCGACTCCGGGAACTCCAAGCACTCCTACTCCGGGAACACCGGGCACACTGACGCCCTTGACACCGGGTGTTCTGGGTGAGAACAGACCTACTCCCGTTTCTGAAGAAAAACCTGTAGAGGAACATCAACCGGAGGTTCTGGGAGAATCCAGAGATCCGGGAGAAAAAAAGAATACCCGTTCCACAGAAACAGGAGACCACGCACAGCTTATTCTCTACGCTACCCTGTTTGCACTCTCCCTCCTCTCTTCTCTTCTTTACTTCAAAAGAAGAAAAATCGGGTAGAGATGAAAGAAAACAGAGTACAGTTCTTAAATGGTAGCAATGAACTGTATCTAAACATACCCGAAGCGGGATAAGCACTATTTCAAAAATTATTCGTTAAAAGAACAGGCAGTGCCGAAGAAAGATTTTCATTCTCTTGCACTGCCTGTTCTATTTCTATTTTACACACGGATGCGGAGTTTATATTCCTGCATTTTTCATTTCGGCATTTTGGTCCGTCTTACGGTCCAGTAAAGCAGATGCAATCCGATATTCTTCCCCAAAAGCCTTCAATTCTTTTTCGGTCTTAGAAAATATCGACTTCCATTTTCATCATGATGACCCCCATAGCATAGCCAAGTCTCTTTTTATTCTGCACGGCAAGTGCTTGTAAACTCGTCCATTTTTCCTTCGGTAAGTTCCTTGAGCCGTAAGAAAAGATTCTTTCCATTGCTTGTCTACGATTGGGGCAAGCGGCTACAATCGTAAAGCGGGAAGCAAACTGTCTGATTTTTGACCGTTCTCCTAAAACTGCCGTCATCGGGGGATAGAGCAGCCAACTACTACAAACGAAGGCACGAAATTTTGTATGCGCATAATGCTCCTTAAAAAAGGCCTCCGCTTTCCGAAGGGATGCTTCCACGGAACTATCCTTTAAATCCACTCCATGCCGAATATGGCAGCTTAATACATCGCATCCTTCCGCTAAAAGTGCTTTTCCCTCCCTCGAAAGCTCCATATAGGGGTCGTCCTTCCCCTTCTTAGGATATTGCAGTTTCGTGATTTCATATTGCAATACCCCGATTTTAAATATGGCAGTAGAGAAGATATGACTGAACCAAATCACTTCTTCTTTCGAGATTCCAATCTTTCCCGTAGCCAGGTACGTTAAATTGCTCCGGACGGAAACATCCCGGAACGTGTCCCAGATGATCTCCTCCGAAGCGCCGACTTTTTGATACTCTATAAATTGATTTTTCAGTAATAGACAAACTACCAGAAGTCTCGTAAAAGGACTTCTCTTTAATAAAGGAAAAGCATAGTCCGTTCCACTATATGCGGTTTCGGCTATCTCTTGCATCTTTTTTTCTTTTCGGGAAAATGCATTCAAAATCTCCTGTTCAATAAAAGGTAAAAAGTGCAGATTCCGTATAACTTCTTCAATAGAGAGTGTAAGCTCCTCCATAAGGATCAGCCCTGTAACTGTGCCTGTATCAGTTCCTTTGCTTTCTCCATAGCCTGCGGGATAGAAGAAATATCTTTTCCGCCCGCCTGTGCCATCTGCGGCTTTCCGCCACCGCCGCCGCCAAGAACGCCGGCAACCTCTTTAATTAATTTTCCGGCATGAGCACCCTTCTTTACAGCAGCGTCACTGGCTGTCGCCATAAGAAGCGGTTTTCCGTCTACCACGGAAAGGAGAAGCACAAAAGCGTTTTCATACTTATCCTTCAGGCTGTCGCCCAAAGTTCTAAGACCGTTGCTATCTACCCCCTGTAACTCTTTGATCATTACGGAGCAGCCGTTTATGGTTTCCGCTTTCAGCTCTCCCATCTCTTCTTTCGCTATCTTCTCTTTCAGCTTATCGAGATCTGCCTTACTTACTTTCAGCTCCTGCTCAAGACTTTCCACCTTCTGTAGAAGATGCTCCGGATCGGACTTTAATTTTCCGCTCAATTCCTTCAGAAGATCCTCTTCTTTCTGGAAGTAATCAAAGAGATTCCGAGAAGTTAAGGCCTCTATTCTTCTAACCCCGGCAGCAATTCCCTGTTCAGAAAGAATCTTAAATCCTTGAATGCTTCCGGACTGACTGACATGGGTTCCCCCGCAAAGTTCAACGGAAAAATCCCCCACGGAAACCACGCGTACCCGGTCTCCGTACTTCTCTCCAAAAAGTGCCGTTGCACCGGATTTCTTTGCCTCTTCCAAAGACATTTCCTCTGTCTTAACGTCATCCCCTCTGGCAATTTCTTCATTGACGAGTTCTTCCACCATCTTTAGCTCTTCTTTCGTGAGCGCTGTAAAGTGGGTAAAGTCAAAACGAAGACGCTTATCATCATAGTATGCCCCCGCCTGTTCTACATGCGGTCCTAAAACCGTCTTCAAAGCTTTCTGTAACAAATGAGTTGCCGTATGGTTTCTTGCCGTAAGATTCCGTACTTCTTCGTTTACGGAAAGATGCACTTTCTCCGAAACAGAAAACTCTCCTTCTTCCACAACACCGAGATGTGCAATCTTTCCTCCCTGAAGATGAATGGCTTCATCTACAAGGAAAAGAGCATTGTCTCCACTGATCTCTCCCTGGTCACCCTGCTGTCCGCCCATTGTCCCGTAGAACGGTGTCCGATCCGTAATGATTGCCGCCTTTTGCCCTACACTAACCTTCTCACAGATACTGCCTTTTCCTTCCTCATCGGAAAGAAATACGAGCGCTTTTATTGTGGCATCTTCTTCCAGCGTATCATATCCGTCAAACTCCGTGCTAATGCTCGGATCCAGTTTCTGGTAAATATCATCGCGCCCCATGTAATTGGTCGTTTTTCTTGCCGCTCTAGCAGTGTCTCTCTGTACCTTCATCGCCTGATGAAAGGCTTCTTCATCGAGATTCATTTCCGCATCCTGCAAAATCTCTTTCGTCAAATCCAGGGGGAAACCGTAGGTATCGTAAAGGCGGAAGGCATCTTCTCCGGAAAGTGTCTTCTCCTTCTTCTTTTGTAAATCCTGAATCATAGTCTGTAAAATAGCCAGACCGTTATCAATCGTTTTATTGAAACGTTCTTCTTCTTCAGAAATAACACGGAGAATCATATCCTGTTTCTCGACAAGCTCCGGGTATCCATCCTTGGATAGTTCAATCGCTTTCTTGGATAAAGTGGATAAAAAAGCACCGGGAATGCCAAGGATTCTTCCGTGTCTTGCCGCTCTTCGTAGCAGTCTTCGGAATACATAGCCTCGTCCCTCATTGGAGGGCATAATCCCGTCCGATGCCATAAAGGTACAGCTCTTTACATGGTCTGCAATAATACGGAAAGAGACATCATCCTCCTTGTTCTCCAGATAATGCTTATGGGAAAGCACGGAAATCTCTTCCATCATCGCCTTATTGGTATCCACATCAAAGAGGGAAGGAACGTCCTGGCAGACTACGGCAAGACGCTCCAGTCCCATACCGGTATCAATATTTTTCTGAATCAGATCCGTATAATGGCCGTGCCCATCGTTGTTGAACTGCGAGAACACAACATTCCATACCTCAATGAAACGATCTCCTTCGCCGCCCATCACATCATCCGGTCCTGTTCCGTACTTTTCTCCGCGGTCGTAGTAAATCTCCGAGCAGGGACCGCAGGGACCGGCACCATGCTCCCAGAAATTGTCTTCTTTTCCAAAACGGTACACACGCTCAGCCGGAACACCGAGCTCTTCCGTCCAAACACGGAAGGCCTCTTCATCGTCCAGATAAATACTCGGATAAAGACGGTCCTTCGGTATCCCTACCCGTTCCGTAAGAAACTGCCAGGCAAAGTGCAACGCCTCAGACTTGAAATAATCCCCGAAGGAGAAATTCCCGAGCATCTCAAAAAAAGTACCGTGTCGCGCTGTTTTACCGATGTTTTCGATATCTCCGGTACGAATACATTTCTGACAGGTGGAAACTCTTCTCCTCGGCGGAATCTCCTGTCCGGTAAAGTAAGGCTTCAAAGGCGCCATACCTGAATTAATCAAAAGCAAACTGTTGTCATTATGCGGTACTAACGAAAAACTCTTTAAAATAAGATGTCCCTGTTCTTTAAAATATTCCAGGAACATTCTTCTTAACTCATTTACGCCATATTTTTCCATAAATTCACCTCTAAAATCTATTCATTCAATGCGAAATTATATCGTACCTATCTCCGAAGTGCAAGAATTACCGCTTTATAAAAGAAGAAGAGGGACTATTCCCTCTCATTCATCTTTTCCAATATACTTGCACAACGGCTTTTCGTTAAAGCAATATACTTCTTTAAATAGTCCACATTCTCCTCTACGCCCGTCTTATCCTGACTCAGTTCTTTCTTACTTTCCCGATTTCTTTCCGCGAGAAAAATACTTTGCTCCGCAAAAAAGTTATCCCGTTCCGTCCCTTTTAAGAGCTTCCCATAGTAGGAAACCAATCTTTGTAATTCTCCATCGTAAAGAGACGCTATTTTCTCGTAACGCCTTCTCAGGGGAAGGTCTTTTTGCCATGTTTTATCCTTCTCTAATTCTTCCAGTTTTGTATATTCATCCTGTAAAAAGGCGGCACTGTCCAGTTCTTCCACCTCTGTTTTCTCTTCTTTTACCGGGACGAGTTCCTGTTTATCCACCTGCTCTGCACTGCCCTTACTTTCATACTGCATGAGTTCTTGCTTCCACCTTCTTTGTAGAAAAATAGTGAAAAAAGTAGCCACGACAGTCAGAAAAAAAAGAAAGATAAAAAAACGGACAAGACTCTTCTTCATCGCTTACTCCGATAAATACGCTTCTCGAACTTTAGGATCTGCAAGCAGCGCTTTGGCTTCTCCTTCCAAAGAAATCACACCCGTCTCCAAAACATACGCTCTATCCGCAATCATGAGCGCTTTGTTTGCGTTCTGCTCGACCAGTAAGACAGTAACACCGCTGTCATGAATCATCTGAATTAAAGAAAAGATTTCATTGACATAAATGGGAGATAATCCCATAGACGGCTCATCCAGAAGAATCATTTCAGGCTTCGACATCAAAGCTCTACCCATGGCAAGCATCTGCTGTTCTCCTCCTGAGAGTGTACCGGCAACCTGATTGCGACGTTCCTTCAAGCGCGGGAAATGCGTATAAATCATCTCCAAACTGTCTTCTATCTCTTTCTTATCTTTTCTCGTATACGCCCCGAGGAGCAGGTTCTGGTAAACGGAAAGACTGGAAAAGACCCTTCTCCCCTCCGGAACATGAGCAAGACCCATTCCTACAAGCTTATAACCGGATACTTTTTCAATCCTTTTTCCATTATATAGAATCTCCCCTTCAGAAGAGGGAACAAGGCCGGTAATCGTCTGCAATGTACTGGTTTTCCCTGCACCGTTTGCTCCGATGAGGGTTACGATTTCCCCTTTTTTTACATGAAAGGAAATTCCTTTAATGGCATGAATCATGCCATAGTGCACATGTAAATTTTTAACTTCCAGAATCTCTCCCATATTACTCTCCTAAATAGGCTTTAATAACATTTTCATTATGCAGGACTTCTCCTGTCTCTCCTTCGCAAAGCACCTTCCCGAAATTGAGTACCGTGAGTCTGTCACAAATCCCGGATACCAGCTTCATATCGTGTTCAATAAGAAGTACCGTCATATCAAAACGATCCCGTACCAGGCGAATGGTTTCCATCAACTCTTCCGTCTCGTTCGGATTCATCCCCGCGGCCGGTTCATCCAAAAGAAGGAGGGACGGTTTCGTAGACAAAGCTCTGGCAATTTCAAGCTTTCTCTGTTTTCCGTAAGGAAGATTTCCAGCCGACTCTCCGGCAAGATCTTCTAAATGAAAGACCGAAAGCAGGTCCATTGCTTCGTCATTCATTTCTTTTTCCTTCTTAAAATAGTTCGGCAAACGGAGGATTCCATCCAGAAAACTATACTTATGAGAGGAAAAGAACCCGGCTTTCACATTATCCAAAACAGACAATTTATCGAATAAACGAATATTTTGGAAGGTTCTTGCAACGCCGGCCTGATTGATATGCACACAACTTAATCCTACAAGATTTTTCCCTTGCAGAAGAATCTCCCCGGAATTCGGTTTGTATACACCGGTCAAGAGGTTGAAAATCGTTGTCTTTCCGGCTCCATTGGGCCCTATCAAACCATAAAGTTCATTTTTCTTCACTGAAATATGAAAATTATCCACAGCTTTCAGACCGCCGAAGGAAATACTGAGTGCATTCACCTCTAACAAATTCATGCATTCACCTCCTTTTTACGAAATCTCTGTATGAGACTCTTTCGAAAAGCAATAAATCCGGGTGCCGAGGTAAAGAGCATCATCAAAATCAAAACAACAGCATAAATCAGCATGCGATAATCGTTTAGAGAACGAAGAAGTTCCGGAAGAATGGTGAGTACCACTGCGGCAAGAATAGAACCGCGCATATTTCCCATTCCGCCCATCACGACAAAGACAAGAATCATTATAGACTGATTGTAGCCGAAATTCTTCGGGAGCGCCTGTAAAGAGCTCAGGTTATGTGCGTAGAGTACACCGGCAATTCCTGCAAATGATGCAGAAATAGAGAAACAAAGAAGTTTTAATTTTGTTGCGGGTAAGCCTATACTCTCGGCAGCAATACGGTTATCCCGAATTGCCATAACCGCTCTACCGGTTCTGGAATGGATAAAATGCTGAATAAAGAGCATGGAAAGGACTAAGAGCACCATTCCCATGGTAAACGTACTGTACTTCGGTGTTCCGGTAATTCCCTGGGCACCTTTAATAATCCACTTTCCTCCCTCACCGAGAGTAATCGCATTACTGTCTTTCAAGGAAAAATGCCAACCGTTCTTATCTACACCAAAGTACAACGCATTAATCAGATTTTTAATGATTTCCCCAAAGGCAAGGGTGACAATAGCCAGATAGTCTCCTTTCAGGCGAAGAACCGGAATCCCGATAAGCACACCGAGTAAACCTGCCGTTACGGCACCGACCAATAAGGAAATAACAAACAAAAGAATCGGCGGGAGTCCGCTTCCCTTTAAAAGCATCGAACAGGTCGCGGAACTGAAAGCGCCTACACACATAAAGCCGGCGTGCCCTAAAGAAAGTTCCCCGGAGATACCGACCACAAGATTCAGACTGATAGCCAGAATCGAGTAAATGCAAAGGGGAACCAGAAGTCCTTTCATCAAAGAAGAGACAGAACCGGAATGTAAAAAGAACTGCACTATAAAATAGCAGAGAATGAGTATGCCATAATTCAAGAAGAGCTCTTTCCAGGAATGCATTCTATTTTTCTTCATCTTACACCTTCTCCATAATCTTCTTTCCCAAAATGCCGGTCGGCTTAATCAGGAGAACAATAATCAGCACGGAAAAAACAATCGCATCAGACAATTTAGAAGAAATGTATGCCTTGGAAAGATTTTCCAAGATACCAAGCAATATTCCACCGATAAATGCTCCGGGAATGGATCCGATTCCTCCGAGAACCGCAGCAACAAAGGCTTTAATTCCGGGCATGGCTCCTGTTGTCGGCGTCAGACTCGGGTAAGCGGAACAAAGCAATATTCCGGCAACGCTGGCAAGGGCGGAACCGATTGCAAAAGTAAGAGCAATCGTTGCATTCACGTTTACCCCCATCAGGCTCGCCGCTCCTTTATCCTCCGAAACGGCCAGCATCGCCTGTCCGGCCTTCGTTTTCTGAATAAAGCTGATGAGGCAGACGGCAACAAGCGCTCCCACAAGAATGGTTACGATTGTTTCACCGGAAATCACCAGATTTCCGCCGGCAAGTTTTAAAGGCGCAATTTTCACAAAGGAGGTAAAACTCTTCGGATTTGCCCCAAAGAGTAAGAGAGCCAGATTTTGCAGTAGATAAGAAACGCCGATTGCCGTAATCAGAACGGCAAGAGCATTGGCATTTCGTAGCGGTTTATAGGCAACTCTCTCTATCAGAACACCAAGTGCCGTACAGACCGTCATGCTGAGAAGCACGGCAATCGGAATAGGTAAGCCCATCTGATTCAATGCTATAAAAGCAGTGTATCCTCCTACCATCAGGATATCTCCATGGGCAAAGTTCAGCATCTTGGCAATTCCATATACCATGGTATAACCAAGCGCAATAATGGCATAGACCGATCCTAAACTAATACCGCTTAAAAGATAGGAAATAAAACTCATCATTACAAACAATCTCCTTTATCGTAAGAAAAGGAGCTGTAGAAAGTATTTTTACAGCCCCTCTTCCTTCTTCCTTTAAAAACCCTATCGTTGCAAATGCAAGATGAAACAGGAAGTGTTATTCTGCGGAAACATACGCTCCATCTTTGATTACAACTGCCTTCGGCTCTTTATCTACATCTCCGGATGCATCCCACTTCATATTGGAACCGGTAAGACCGTTCAGGCTAATTTCCGTCATTGCCTTCTCCATGGCATCTCCCAAATCGGAAACGCTCATATCCGGTGTGACATTTGCCTTCTCTGCGGCAGCCTTCACTGCATAAACTGCGTCATACGCATCGGCAGCAAACTGTATCGGCGTATCGTTGAACTTCTCTTTGTACTTCTTTACAAAGTTTACGGTAAGCTCGTCCTTCGAATCCGCAGCAAACGGAGTCAGAAGCATAAGACCGTCTGCAAGCTTTGTATCAAAGTTTTCCACGTTCAGAATACCGTCCATGCCGTCACATCCGAAGAATGTCGGCTTATATCCCATGGTATTGGCCTGCGTAAGAACCAAAGCGGCTTCCGTATAATAGAACGGAAGGAAAACCAAGTCCGCTCCGGAATCTTTCATCTTCTGTAACTGTGTAGAGAAGTCCTTATTGGAATCAGCAGTAAACTGCTCATCCGCAACAATGTCCAGTCCCTGCTTCGGCGCAGCTTCCTTAAAGGAATCATGAATACCGGTAGAATACACATCGGAAGAATCATAGATAATACCAATCTTTGTTCCTAACTTATGAGAACCGATATACTCTGCGGACTTTGCTCCCTGTGCCGGATCGGAGAAACATACACGGAATACATTCTTCGGCGCAGTCACCTCCAAAGCGGAACCGGACGGAGAAATCATGAAAAGGTTATCCGCCTCGGACTCCGTGCCTACGGCAATTGCCGGGGCACTGGTTGTCGGTCCTACCAGGAACTGCATTCCCCAGTCTTTCAAGCTGTTATATGCATTAACGGCTTTCTCCTGGTCATGCTCGTCATCCGCCTTCTTATACTCAATCTGATACCCGTTGATACCGCCATTGGCATTAATCTCATCAATGGCAATCTCCGCACCGTTCACTACGGCATTCCCGTAAACGGCAGCTCCTCCCGTCAAAGGTCCCTGAGATCCGATCTTCCATTTCTTTCCGCTTGCATCCGCTTTCTGCCCTTCACTTCCCTGTGCTGCAGTACTTCCTTTACTGCTGTTTTCTTTACTTCCGCCACAAGCCGCTAAAGAAAGAGCCATTAAAGCAGCCAGAGCAAAACTGATTTGTCTTTTCATTGTTTCCCTCCCCTGATTCTCTTAACATTAAAAATCTTTCCGTATTATAGGGAAGACTTATAGCCTTGTCAATTCTTTTCATAACAATATTTATGGAAAATTAATTTCGATATAACCTCAAGTAATATCTATTATGATTTTTCTCTAAAAAGCAACTGCCGGATTCTCACTGCGCCGATCCCGAAGCATTAATTCCGACACCGCATCCTTCGGCTCTTTCCCCTCGAAAAGAATTGCATTCACCTCTTTTACGATAGGAAGTTCCACCTTGTATTTTTCTCCAAGCGCTTTTGCCGCTTTCGCCGCATAAACCCCTTCTACCACCTGTCCAACCTCTTTCATCGCGTCTTCATAACGCTCTCCCTTACCGATCAGGATGCCGGCTCGTCTGTTACGGGAGTGTTTTGAAACGCAGGTTACAATGAGGTCTCCGATTCCGGAAAGTCCTGCAAAGGTCTCCCTGTGACACCCCATTGCTATACCCAGACGGGAAATCTCGGCAATCCCTCTGGTAATCAGAGCAGCCATCGTATTATCTCCATACCCCAGGCCATCCGCGATTCCGGCTGCAAGCGCGATGACATTCTTTAGCGCGGCACCAATCTCCACTCCCCGAATATCTTTATTCGTATAAACACGAAAACTATCGGACAAGAATGCATTTTGGATGATTTTTGCCGTCTCTTCCACTTGCGAAGCACAGACAATGGTTGTCGGTATAAAACGGGAAACTTCTTCTGCATGGGAGGGACCGGAGAGAACCGCCACCCGATTCTCCGGGAAAACCTCCTCCAATATATCGCTCATGGTATCCAGTGTTTTTTCTTCAATTCCCTTTGATACCGTCAGTAAAATCTGCTCTTTTCTTACGTAAGGCTTCACGCGCAATGCCATTTCTCTGGTGTAAATGGAAGGAATGGCAAAGAGGAGCAGTTCCGCACCCTTTACCGCTTCTTCCAAGGAGGATAGAATGCGTATGGAATCCGGAATGCGGATTTCAGGAAGATTCTTACACTTTCTGCTTTCTTCCATCGTTTTCGCTTCCTCGCTGTCATGTGTCCAAAGGGAAACGAAATGTCCATTCTTCTCTGCAGTCATTGCCAACGCGGTTCCCCAGCTTCCGGCGCCCAGAACAGTGATTTTCATAGCAACTCCTTTCCAAACAAGATTCCTACCCTTTTTTGAACGGAAAATAAAGGAACAATACCGTTTTGGAAACCGCTATTTCTTCTTTCCAAAGCGGTTTTCCGTTCCGTTTAAAAGCCTCTTTATATTTCCCCGATGCTGGAAAATCAAGAGCGCCGCGAGAATAAAACTGAGTATGCACATGGGAAGATAAATTGCGGAACTGAAAGGAAAGAGCATGCCGCTCTTTCCAAAAAGAAGAACGGAAAAGAAAAACGCCGTCACCGCAAGCATAGAACCTAAGCTGACATATCCGGTAAGGATAACAATCACGATAAAGAACAGCAAAAGAAAGACGGTATAGAGAGGAGCGAGCACGAGGAGCAAGGCGCCGGTACACGCAACACCTTTCCCTCCCTTTACTTTAGAAAGAAAAGGAAAATTGTGACCCAGGATAGCACCGAGGCCCGTTACCATCATGAGAAGCGTTTTTTGATCCTCATTCCCCGGCTTAAAGAACAGCACCATAAAAAAGATGGGGACAACACACTTTGCAATATCCATCAAAAGCACGGTAATCCCTGCCCGCTTTCCCAGAGTGCGAAGGACATTGGTACTGCCCGGATTTCCGGATCCCTCTTTAAAGATATCGATTCCATGCGCTTTCGCATAGAGATAGCCGTTCGGAATATTACCGAAGAGATAGCCGACGATGAGCGCAATGATACTTTCCTGCACGGACATCTTAGTTTTCTTCTCCTCTCTCTCTAATAATGAAACGAATCGGTGTTCCCGCAAAACCGAAGTTTTCCCGAATCTGATTCTCGATATATCTTGTATAAGAAAAATGCATCAATTCGCGATCATTTACAAAAAGAACAAAAGTCGGAGGAGAAACCGAAGCCTGCGTAATATAAAACAGTTTTAATCTTCTTCCTTTATCGGAAGGCGGTTGCTTCATTGCGGTTGCCCGTGCCAAAATCTCATTTAAGACACCGGTTTTAATCCGTAAAACCTGATTCTCATGAATTCGGTCGACCAGCTCAAAGATTCGTTCCGTACGCTGTCCCGTTTCCGCGGAAATAAAGAGAATCTCGGCATAGTCCATATACGAAAACTTTTCACGAAGTTTTTTCGTGAATTCCTGCATGGTTTTATCATTTTTCTCAATCAAATCCCACTTGTTTACGGCAATAATCACCCCTTTTCCGGATTCATGCGCAATGCCTGCAATACGAGTATCGCCATCGGTGATTCCTTCTGTCGCATCTAAGAGAACAACACAGATATCCGCCCGATCCACCGCTGAAACAGTTCGAATCACGGAATAACGCTCGATATCCTCCGTTACTCTTCCTTTCCTTCTCAATCCCGCCGTATCAATAAAGACATAGGACTTTCCCTTATACTGAATCTCCGTATCAATTGCGTCTCTTGTTGTTCCGGCAATATCCGAAACAATAACTCTTTTCTCCCCTAAAAGGCGGTTGATTAAAGAGCTCTTTCCCACATTCGGCTTCCCAATCAGAGCAATCTTTAAACGGTCATCCTCTTCTTCCTCTTCTCCTTCACTGGGAAAATGTTTTACTACTTCTTCTAAGAGATCCCCTATTCCCATCTGGTTTGCAGAAGAAACCGGGAAGGGTTCCCCGAGACCAAGCACATAAAACTCATACACATCATTACCGAATTTCTTTACACTGTCTACTTTGTTGACACAGAGCACAATCGGTTTCTTTGATTTTCTGAGCATCTCGGCAACTTCATAGTCCGCATCCACAACCCCGGTACGTACATCCGTAACAAAAAGAATGACATCCGCAGTCTCAATCGCAAGTTCCGCCTGCGCACGCATCTCCTTCAAAATCAGGTTATCGGATACCGGTTCGATTCCGCCGGTATCGACCAAGGTAAAATGATATGTCAACCAGGAAGCTTCCGCATAGATTCGATCTCTCGTTACCCCCGGCGTATCCTGCACTATGGAAATCTGTTTTCCGGCAATCGCATTAAAAAGGGTGGATTTCCCGACATTAGGACGTCCTACCACAGCAACAACGGCTTTTCTCACGACTCTCCCCCTATCTATCCTCGAAATGGCTTCATTTTACCATTAAAAAAGGAAGATGTCACACGCTTTATCCTTTCTGCGCATTCTCTTCCATAAAATAGCTTTTCAAAATCATAATAGAAAAAAGAAAAAGAGTTGCAAGCAAAGCTGCAACTCTTTTTCAAAGCAGGAAGAATTAGTTGTTATAAAGATCAACCAGTCTCTTCAACTTCTCATATCTTTCTTTTGCTTCCTTCTCGTTCATCTCATCCAAAGCCTTCGCTCTTTCCGGATTCTTCAGAGCAAGAGAAAGGTAACGAACCTCACCCTGCAAGAACTCCTGATATCCTTCGAACTTCGGCTCTTTCGAATCGAGACTGAACTTCTTATCTCCGCCAAGCGGGTTGAAACGGAAGTTATTCCAGTATCCGGATTCTACGGCAAGTTTCTCTTCGGTCTGTGCCTTTGCCATTCCCTTCTTGATACCATGGTTGATACATGGTGAGTAAGCAATGATAAGGGACGGTCCCGGATAAGCCTCCGCCTCGGAAATAGCCTTAACGGTCTGCGCCATATCCGCACCCATCGCAATGTGTGCAACATAGACATAACCATAGGACATCGCAATCCCTGCAAGATCCTTCTTCTTTGTATCCTTTCCGCCGGCAGCAAACTGTGCTACTGCACCGGTAGGAGTGGCCTTGGAGGACTGTCCGCCTGTATTGGAGTAAACCTCGGTATCAAATACCATAACATTGATATCTTTACCGGAAGCCAGAACATGATCCAGTCCGCCGAATCCGATATCGTAAGCCCAACCGTCTCCACCAAAGATCCACTGGCTCTTCTTTCCTAAGAAATCTTTGTTCTTCAGAAGATCCTTTGCAATCGCATCGGTCTTTCCTTCCAAAGCGGCAAGAAGCTTCTCTGTAGCGGTACCGTTCGTTGCACCGACAGCAAAGGTATCCAAATACTCCTTGGCAGCTTCCACTACTGCGCTGTCCTTGCTTTCTTCAGCCAGTCTCTCAACCTGCTTCTTCAAACGATCACGGATAGCGTTCTGTGCAAGAAGCATACCGTAACCAAACTCTGCATTATCCTCGAAAAGAGAATTATCCCATGCCGGTCCCTGACCCTTGGCATTTACCGTATACGGTGTAGAGGGAGAAGAGTTACCCCAGATAGAAGAACATCCGGTAGCATTACTGATGTACATTCTCTCTCCGAAAAGCTGTGTAATAAGCTTTGCATACGGCGTCTCTCCACAACCCGGGCAAGCACCGGAGAACTCGAAGAGCGGCTTCTTAAACTGAGAACCTTTCACGGTAGTTTCTTTGAACTTCGCAATTACTTCTTCCTTCTCCGGAAGAGTCACTGCATAATCGAAGTACTTCTGTGCATCCTCGTGGTCCTCTCTCGGAGACATCACAAGGGCTTTCTCACCCTTCATTCCCGGGCAGACATTTGCACAAGAACCGCAACCTACGCAATCCAATACGGAAACTTTAATACCGAACTTATAGTTTGCCATAGCGGTCATCGGCTTAGTCTGATTTCCGCTCGGCGCCTTCTCCGCTTCTTCCTCTGTGAAAGCAAACGGACGAATTGCCGCATGCGGGCAGACATAGGAACAGAAATTACACTGAATACAGTTATCCGGATTCCATACAGGAACATTGACTGCAATACCGCGCTTCTCATAAGCAGCTGTTCCGACAGGGGTGGAACCGTCCACGTAGCTCTGGAAAGCGGAGACCGGAAGATTATTTCCTTCCTGTGCGGAAACATAGTTCTGAATGTTGTTTACAAAATCCAGTGCATCGGCTCTTCCAACAGTCTTTGTCTTGAATTCCAGACCTTCATCCGCACAATTTGCCCATTCCTTCTTAACTTCCACTTCTTCAAAGGCATTGGCACCGGCGTCGATTGCTGCCCAGTTCTTCTTTACGACATCTTCACCCTTACGTCCGTAAGTCTTCTGTGCGGCATCTTTCATGAGCTTGTTAGCCTGCTCCTTCGGAATGATACCGGTTAAAGTAAAGAATGCGGACTGGAGAATCGTATTAATACGAGTCGGACCCATACCGGTCTCAATACCGATTTTCACACCGTTAATGATGTAGAACTTGATATTGTGCTCAGCCATGTACTTCTTCACCTGACCGGGAATATGCTTTTCTACTTCATCCTTGGACCATGTACAGTTCAAAAGGAAGGTTCCGCCATCAACGAGCTCCTGTACCATATTGAACTTCGTCATATAGGCAGGATTGTGGCAGGCAACGAAGTTTGCTCTCTTGATAAGATAAGTGGACTTAATCGGCTTGTCACCAAAGCGGAGGTGAGACATCGTTACACCGCCGGACTTCTTGGAGTCATAGTCAAAGTAAGCCTGCGCATACTTATCCGTATTATCACCAATAATCTTGATGGAGTTCTTGTTTGCGCCGACCGTTCCGTCTGCACCGAGACCCCAGAACTTACAGTTTACTGTACCGGCCGGTGTCGTCACAATTGCCGGTCCTTCCTGAAGAGAAAGATGCGTAACATCATCGTTGATACCGATCGTGAATCTCTTCTTATCTTTGTTGTTGTAAACAGCCACAATCTGTGCCGGAGTTGTATCCTTGGAACCCAGGCCGTAACGACCGGAAAGAACGGTTACATTCTTGAAGGCACTGTCGGAAAGGGCAGCAACAACATCAAGATACAGCGGCTCACCGATTGATCCCGGCTCCTTCGTACGATCCAAAACGGAAATAGTCTTAACCGTCTTCGGAATCGCCTTTAAGAAAGCATCGGTTGCAAACGGTCTGTAGAGTCTTACCTTAATTAAACCAAGCTTTGCGCCGGTCTTCTCGGAAAGATAATCAATCGTCTCTTCAATCGTTTCATTTACAGAACCCATCGCTACGATGATATGCTCTGCATCTTTCGCACCGTAGTAGTTAAATAAAGCATAATCGGTGCCAAGCTTCTTGTTTACCTTATCCATATACTCCTGCACAATAGCCGGAAGTGCATCATAATAAGGGTTGGAAGCTTCTCTTGCCTGGAAGAAGATATCCGGGTTCTGGGCGGAACCGCGCTCTACGGGACGGTTCGGATTCAATGCATTCTTACGGAAAGCATCGACATACTCCCAATCTACCATATCCTTTAAGTCTTCATAATCCCACTCCTCAATCTTCTGAATTTCATGAGAAGTACGGAATCCGTCAAAGAAATTGATGAAAGGAATCTTTCCCTTCAAAGCTGCAAGATGGGCAACCGGAGTCAAGTCCATAACTTCCTGTACGGAAGATTCGCAAAGAAGTGCGGCACCGGTCTGACGGCACGCCATAACGTCGGAGTGATCGCCGAAAATGGAAAGTGCATGCGTTGCTACCGCTCTTGCAGAAACGTCAAATACACCGGGAAGCTGCTCTCCGGCAATCTTATAAATATCCGGAATCATAAGAAGCAGACCCTGGGATGCCGTAAAAGTTGTGGTTAAAGCGCCGGCAGCTAAAGCACCGTGCACTGCTCCTGCCGCACCGGCTTCGGACTGCATCTCCGTTACCTGTACCGGCTCACCTAGAATGTTCTGTCTTCCCTCTGTTGCCCATTCATCAATATGCTCCGGCATAACGGATGACGGCGTAATCGGGAAGATTGCCGCTACTTCAGAAAACGCATAGGAAGCGTGTGCCGCTGCCTGGTTTCCATCCATAGTCTTCATTTTTCTTGCCATAATTACCCTCCTGAAAAAATGAAAATATTGAAAAAAGCCCTGTTTAGACCTCTAATACCGGGAAAATAGTATAACAAACTATTTTGAAAAGCAATGGATTTCGCGCCCGTTCCTCAATAAGTACAAAAAACAAAATTTTCACAATGAAGAATTACGCGAAAAGTCCAAACTTCTCAAAAAAGGATGGAAAAAGCAAGAAAAAACCGCATCGAATACACAATAAAAAAACACAGAAGATAAGACGGGACGTCCCTTCTTTTGTCCTCATTCTTATCGTTCTGTGCTTTATAACACTGCGCGTTCCATTTCTCTTCTATAAGGAAATAGAACTTAGTTTGCTCCGGGACCGTCTGAAATAACCGCATCTCCACCGGAGGAACTGTTTCCGTTATTGGTTTCCGAAGGCTCAGGCTTATTTTGCTTCGTCTCCTGCGTTTTTCCCTCGGTTGGCTTGGTCTCCTGCGGCTTCGAATCAGACACGCTGGCACTCTCCGATGCGGAAGTCTGCGGAACCGCTCCGTCCGCATATTTTTTCGGGGTATGCCCCTTATAGGTCACACTGTGGTCTTTTATCTTCTCCGTTTTCCCGTCTTTGGTCACAATCTTATAGGCCTGCCACTCGGATCCCGTCGAGCCGCTGCTCTCCTTCCCTTCAGCCGGTGTGATAACCTGCACGGCAGGCATAGGTAAGTCTTTGATCTTCTCGGAAACCAAATCCCACTTTACACCGTCCGGAAGAACGGGAATACCGTAAATCTGCACTGTAGCAGTCTGGTTGGAATACCATGCCTTGATACCGATGGCATGCTTGGAATTATTTACAAACTTATAGTCCGGTCCCGGCCAAGAAACCGTAGCATCCATTCCCGGCGTAACATAGGTCGGAGCAAAAGTATGGGATCTTCTGTATGTTGTCGTAAGTCCCGCACGAAAAACAGTATTGTACAGTGTGGAGGAAATCTGACATACTCCTCCGCCGACTTCTTCTACAACTTCTCCCTGATTATAGGCAGCTGCCGGCTTATACCCTTTCTCCGGAGTACGTTGTCCAACCACTGTGTTGAAGGAGAACTCTTCTCCGGGTTTCAGAACCGTTCCGTTCAGTGCTTCTGCAGCAAGCCGAACATTTGTATTTCGAAGCGGATTGGAAGTGGTCTTTGTCGTAAAGGCAGAAATGATTTTATACTTATCCTTAATGGAATCCACCGATGCGGGCACCTCTGTACCGACCGTTTCCACTTCTCCGCTGAAGCTCTTATTCTGAATCAGTTCCATGACTTTCGCTGCAGTCTCGGAAGCATTTACCGTATAACCGTTTTTCGTTCCGCCAAACTCAAATTCTCCGGTGGACTTGTTATACTTTGTAATATCGCCGTTTTGCGGAGCCATCTTCCACACAATGGCAAGCTGAGAGACATAATTGTTTACTTTATCCGAAAAATCGGGCAGTTGTAAAACATAGTCCGCTACAGGTGCAGCGGATGATGTCTCCGTACTGCTTTCCTCTTTTTTCTTTTTCTTCTTTGCCTTTTCTGTTGAACTTTCTTCCGTGCTGCTTTCTTTCGCCTGATTATCCTTATAGTTTGCAAAAAGCTGCTCAACAAAATCATGGATACTGTCATCCATCAAGTCAGGAAGAGCGTATTCCGTCTTTTCCGGACGAATATGCACATCGGAGAGACTGTTTGCCACTTTCACAATCTCTTCGGTTCCCTGATCATCGACTCCGTCGGCACTCTTCTCGTCTTCATTATTTTCCGGAAACTCCGGCATCGTAAAATACTGTATATTCGGGTTCGCGTTCTTGATGACAATATTCCACTGATAAGACTTCTTTAAGAAATCTTCAACGTCCTCCTCCGTCATCCCTTTCATGTTGAGAAGTTCGGCATCCTTCTTAAAGGCGGAATAATCCAAATACAAATCCTTCTGAATCGCATTCGGATTCATGGTTTCCTGCACCTTTGTCGTTTCTTCAGCCTTGCTTTGCGAAGAAAAGCGGGACATCGCATAAATGCTTCCCCCTAAAACGACAAGGGCAAGAACGGATAAGGCAATAAACGGTAGCGGAGATTTCTGATTCGGCCGCTTCCCGGATCCGCCTGATCTTACTGTTCTACTGTTTCTATCACTATAAGAGCGGGAAGAGGATCTGCTGCGAGAACTTCCCTGTGCTCTACTGACCGTTCTTGACAAGCTTCTTTGATTTGCCAACATACAATCCCTCTGATTTTCTCTACTATACATGAAAGAGCGATAAACTATCCGCTCATATTGAAAGAGCTACCAATTCTTCTTAATCCATGGTTCATTGAAAAAGAACGCTGTTTATCATACCAAAACAACGTCCTTTATCATACCATACAATTTTTTTTTTTGTGAAAAAACTTCCTAAAATATTTCTATCCGTCCGCTGAAAATTGTAAGAAAAATATTACGCTTTTACTACAAAATTCACAATCTTCGCGGGAACATACACTTCTTTCAGAATGGTACCGCTAAGCCTCTCCCCAAGTGCCACTCTTGCCTTTTCGAGAATCTCTTCTTTCGCAATGTCCTTCGGTACCTCCAGAATAATCTTCACCTTCCCGTTAATCTGTACCGGAACCTTTATCTCATCCGCTTCTCTTTCTTTATCATCATAAGCGGGCCAGGATGCTGCAAAAACAGAAGCTTCCCCTCCTGTCAAATGATAGCATTCCTCGGCAAGATGCGGTGCAAACGGAGCCAGAAGAATCGAGAATGTCTGTAAGGTTTTCAAATCCATTCCACCGCTTTTCTTCGCGATATCCAACATGGCATTATTGTACTCCATAAAGCCGGAAACGACTGTATTTAAATTGAAGCTTTCAAAACGTTCTTCAATATCATGGACCAAATTATGACGCAGGCGAACCATCTCTTTTGTTTCTTCTACCGCCTTATCTTTGGAATCCAGAACAAGAGCATAAAAACGGTTCATAAAACGATACACTCCGTCAATGCCCCTTGCATCCCATGCCGCATCCAGTTCGGGCGGACCTACAAAAAGCTCGTAAAGACGTAAGGCATCACAACCATAATCCCGAACAAGATCATCCGGCGAAATCACATTTCCCAAAGACTTGGACATCTTGGTTCCTTCCGGTCCAAGAATCATTCCCTGATTAAACAGCTTCAGGAAAGGCTCCTGGAAACCTACAACCCCGATGTCATACAAAAACTTTGTCCAAAAACGGGAATATAAGAGATGCAAAACGGCATGTTCCACACCGCCTATATACATATCCACCGGAAGATACTGATCCGCTTTCTCCCTGCTGACCAATTCCTTATCATTATCCCGATCCACATAACGAATAAAATACCAGGATGAACCTGCCCACTGGGGCATCGTATTGGTTTCTCTCTTCGCCGGACCGCCACATTTCGGGCAAGTACAATTCACCCAATCCGTGATAGAGGCAAGAGGAGATTCGCCCGTTCCCGTCGGTTCATAATTCTTTACCTCGGGAAGCTTCAGAGGAAGTTCTTCCACCGGAACGGCAACATTGCCGCACTTTGGACAATGTACAATGGGAATCGGCTCTCCCCAATAACGCTGTCTGGAGAAGACCCAGTCACGAAGCTTATAGCTCACCGTTTTCTTTCCGATGCCCATCTTTTCAATCTCCAGAGGAGCTTCTTTCTTCAATACAGCCGATTCCTGTCCGTTCCACTTCCCGGAATGAATCATAATTCCGTTGGCCTCCGTATAGGCCTCCGTAAGTTCCTCTTCTTTTCCGTCTTTAGAAATAACCTGAATGATGGGGAGATCAAATTTCTTTGCAAAAGCAAAGTCTCTCGCGTCATGGGCGGGAACGCACATGATTGCTCCCGTTCCATGATCCGCCAAAACATAGTCGGAAATCCAGACCGGTACCTTTTCTCCATTCATGGGATTCACGGCATAGGCTCCCGTAAATACGCCTGTCTTATCCTTATCCGTCACCGCCATTCTTTCCACATTGGATTTATTGGCTGCCTTTTGGATATACTCTTCCATTGCCGCTTTTTGAGAAGGAGCGGTAATCTTCTGTACCAAAGGATGTTCCGGTGCAAGAACCAGGAAGGTTGCTCCGAAAAGCGTATCCGGTCTCGTGGTAAATACGGTGATTTGCTCTTCACTGTCCAGCAGTTTAAAGTTTACCTCCGCACCATAGGAACGCCCTATCCACTCGGACTGCATCTTCTTAACCTTTTCCGGCCAATCCAAAGTATCGAGATCATCTAAGAGGCGATCTGCATAAGCCGTAATCTTCAGCATCCACTGCCTCAGATTCTTCTTGGTCACCGCTGTACCGCAGCGCTCACACTTTCCATCGACCACTTCTTCATTCGCCAGTCCGGTTTTACAGCTGGGGCACCAGTTAATAGGGAACTCTTTCTCATACGCGAGCCCTTTTTCAAACATTTTCACAAAAATCCACTGTGTCCACTTATAGAACTTCGGATTTGTTGTGTTAATCTCCATATCCCAGTCATAGATGGCATTGATCTGCTGTAATTGCTTCTTAATATTCTCTACATTTTTTTTCGTCGTGATAGAGGGGTGAATGCCCATCTTGATCGCATAATTCTCGGCAGGCAGACCAAAGGCGTCCCATCCCATGGGGTGGATGACATATTTTCCTTTGATAATCTGGTATCTTGCCCAGGCATCCGAAATAACATATCCTCTCCAGTGCCCTACATGAAGTCCGGCTCCGGAAGGATAGGGAAACATATCCAGACAATAATATTTCTCTTTTTTATCGTCCTTTTTATTGATGGGATTCTTCTCCCAAAATTCCTGCCATTGTTTTTCGATTTGTGCATGATTATATCTTGCCATTGTTCACCTCTATTTTCCAACGATTAATGCACAGTATTGTATAACCGGAATGTGGAAATCGTCAAGGAGCAGAGCGTGCACTCTCAAATCCTCTGTCTTTCGTTAGTTCCATTCTGTCCATCGCTTTAAAAAAAAGCTTCGCATTCTTTCTGGAAATGCCGAATTCCTCACGAAGTGCATCGATAGTGATTTCCCCGTCCTCCTCTATCTTCTGCAAAGAAAAGTCTTTCAAGGAGGCAAAAATTTTTCTGAGGGTATAATACTCCTCGAAAAGCGGTACAATCGTTCCTTTTTCGACCAGATTATCGAGAACATCCGGAAGAACTTTCTTTTCTTCCGGAAGCCAGAAATGGTCGGACAATTTCATGAAGTTATACTTTGCTTTCTGCATATCGTTTACAAGCGCATTCGCAATCAGGGTGTATCGGGCATCTTTTAAGACCTTATGACCGGGAAGTTGAAGAAAATCCCCGCCGAGAACGAAGCGTCCCTCTTTATCCCACTGTTTTAAGAGAGCGCGGTATAGCGGTTTCGTAAAAGAACTGAAAAGCTTGCTGTACAGCACCATGGTTTTTTCTCCAAGCTTATACGGATTCTTCCGATAAAAATCGAGAAGGTAGGACTGCAATTTCTCCTCCAGTTCTTCTTCAAAACTTTTCACAATACAATAGAATTCCTGATTCTGTTCTACAACAAATACAGCTTCCTTTTCCTTTCCTTCTTCCATATCCTTTATGCATTCCTGGACTTTGGAGAATCCTGCAAACTGTTTTCTTAAGATGGAAAGTGGAGTAAATCTCCTTTTCTGCTTTCGCAAAAAGGCATAAAGCAGCGCTTCTTCTCCTTCTTTTTCTAAAGCAAGAAGATGTTCCAAAGAGAATCTTTCTCTCCGGTGCTTTGCTGCCGGATTCGGGTCCAAGACAGCACCGCCTCCCACCGTCCTCTGCACGGTTTCATCCCGAAGAATAAAAGGATCCCCATGCACTGCCACTGTTTTTCCGTTAAGCTGTAACTGGCATAGTGCAGACTCCCCGTCTTTGATTCTGTCCTTTTCCAAAAACACAATTTTACAGGGAATGTGCGCCGTTCCGATGAGCAATTCCAGATGTTGATTGTGCTTGATTTCTTGTCCGCTGGCAAAAACCGTTTTCACACGGCAATCCAGAAGATCTGTCGGATGAAGCAGCCCGCTCTCGCCGATTACATCCCCCTTATGGCAGTCTTCTTTTCCTATCCCTTGCAGATTTAATGCGATTCGCTCTCCTGCATAGGCACGGTCCTGATTCTCTCCATGTACCTGAATATTTCGGATTTTCAAGTCCTTTTCTTCCGGATAAAGCATATAGTGAGCCGCGTTCGCTACGGAAGGCTTCCGCCTGTCTTCCTCGTCCGCTACCGTTTCTTCCTTATTTTTGGTCTCAACTCCCTTAAGAACAGAGCCGGATAAGGCTGTCCCAGTCACAATGGTTCCTGCTCCGGAAACGGAAAAAGCACGATCTATCGGCATACGAAAAAAGCCTTTGGGAGACTTTCCCTCTATTTTCTTTGACTCTTCCGATAAAAACGCGGCGAGTTTGTCCACACCTTCTCCCGTGAAGGAGGACAAAGGAAAAATGATGAGTTTCCCCCCCGGGTCAATCTCCATCAGATGAAATAACTCCCGTATCTCTTCTTCCCGTTTCTCCACTGTGAAAGAATCCACCAAATCAATCATGGTAAGAGCAACAACGATTTTCTTCACCTTAAGGAGATGCAAAATAGAAAGATGCTCTCTGGTCTGCGGCATGATGCCTTCCTTTGCGGAAATCACCAATAATACCAAGTCCATCCCTGTAGCACCGGATACCATCGTTCGGATAAACTTCTCATGCCCCGGTGTATCGACAAGACCAATTTTCTCTCCCGAGGGAAGAAGCAAAGAAGTAAATCCGAGTTCAATGGTCAGCCCTCTTTTCTTCTCTTCTTCCAGTCTGTCCGTATTCACACCGGTCAATGCCTTGACCAGAGCAGTCTTTCCATGGTCGATATGCCCTGCCGTCCCAATGATATAATGCGACTCTTTCATACTTCTCCTTATACCCGTATCCTATTTGTCACGCATTTCTTTCATCTTTAATTTTAGCAGCACTCTTGCCTTCTTGGCATCTTTTAATACGAGGTTGTTCTCTCCCACCACATTCGTTTCTATCCCTTCTTCACTTTTATTAATGTCGACTATACTGTTCATATACGGATTGGTAACGACGAACGCCCCCTGTGTTCCCACAAAAGAAACGCCTACAACGGCAATATCCCGTCTTCCGATTTCTTCAATTGCATGGGCAAAATCCACATTGCTGTTTCCCCAGCTGTCTTCACTGACAATAGCACCTTTCACGCGCAAGGCTTCTGCCCAGGCACCCACTCTGTCTCCGGTAAAATATTTATTCACATTATCCTGCGGAATCCCTGCAAGGATAATCCCGACAAAATCAAGATCCGTATCTTCACAGAGTTCCTCCACAAGAGGATCTCGAAAATGATGTAATGTAGTTTCTTTCGTGGATGGCCCGATTCCCATATTTCCCTCCTCATCTTCCGGCAATAACTATGCTTCCCTACTCTTTTTAAAATGACTTAATACAGCGCTCGAATCGCCCCGTCCCGATATTCATTCGGAGAAATAATCATCGGTGAACCGGTGCTGTCGATAATAGAATGGCTCCCAATAAATCCGGACGGTTCCGGTGCAAGATAATGGGTATCGTACATCGCCCCCTGTCCGCTAACCAGCTTAACCAAAACCACCTTATCTTTCCCCGGACGCTCAATATCCTGATAATCATGCCGTTCCGTACAATAAATGCCGTTTGTCTTTTTTAAAATCGTTCGAATCTCCTGACAGAATTCGTCGCAAAGCCGATGGCAGGCATCCGGTCCCGAACGGGCATACCCTGCCTTTGCTTCTAAGCAAACATCCACCAGAAAAATCAAATCGTCCTTTCCCGGTGTACCCGCACGGTCAAAAACAACTTGCTCATCCAAATAACCGTCGGAATTTCCAAAGGCGGAAACATAATTTCCTTCCGTATCGGTTGCCGTAAGGATGACATAAATACCGGTCAAGGTATGTGTGATGCCTTCCCCTATACGTCCTAATACTTTGGCGCTGATGGGAAAGATGTCCATAATCGAATTGATCTTACAGTGACGGTCTTCTTTCTTGATGAGCTGCATAGAGCAGGAATGAATCAAAGGCTCGTTCTTTGCAAACTCCTGTAAACAGGAAGCATTGTAATGCAGGATATACTCTTTATTCGGCTTTCTTTCTAATGAGAATTTCTCTCCTTCTTCAGCGGAAACGATATGAAAAGCTTTGATGCTGAGTGTTCTCAAAATTCTATCTTCCATCGATAATCCCTTCTCTTCTCCTACGGCTGTTTTATAACTATAACACAAAATAGAAGTTCTTTTTTCTTTTAAAAAATCGGAAGCAGTCATGCTTCCGATTTTTATGCATAACGGACACCGTACAAAACTGTACGCTATCCCATTCCTATACACCGCATCTTTATACGGCTTATGTAAAGTTATACTTTTGCGACATACTCATACGGTAATGGAACCACCTTACCCGGTGAATCCAGAATCTCAAGCTGCTCCAGAGTATCCTTTACAATGTTGTACTGCATTTCTCTGTTGTTTGGCTCTCCGGCATTTGCACCCATCGGAACGAGAGGAGCAACTGCACGAGGAGTACCAGTCTGTCTTACGACAGGAGGAAGGGCGGCAATAATGATTGTTGGGATGCCAACCTCCTCAATAGCTCTCTGCACAAGCACGGCAGAACGATGGCAAGTTCCTCAGCCAGCGGTAAGGATTACGGCGTCAACGCCCTCATCCTTCAAAATCTTCGCAATAGCCGGACCGGTTTCGTTTTTAAACTTCTCCTGGTTTCCGCCACCACCCATGAAACCGATGTGTACCGGAGCTACCCCCTTAATCACACCATCCTTCGCAAGTTCATGAAGTCTGTCAATCGGGAACATACAGTTGATATCTTTGTTAACGTCACTATTATCATATCCTCCGTGAGATACCATTAACTCACTGGAAGGCATCGTGTCTTTGATGATTCTGAATGTAAAGTCACCGGCAAGATTAAATCTCTTATCATCTTTATGATGTACTCCGGCAGCAGTAGCGATAGCCACTACCATGTCCTTTAAAGGCTTCGTAACCGGCGCCCAAACAGGAGGAGGAGTAACAGGAACAAAGATCTCAGACTGCATCCCTTTTACTACTGTAAAATCCATGTCTTTCTCCTTTCTTAATATTTTATGTAAATATTCTATGACTGATGAAGCCTTTGAATATTACTAACATACTTCTCATTTACTTCGGGACCGAGTTGTTCAATGAAACTCATGTTGAATCCGACTTCCTGTCCTACTTTAATTTCATAGTCGGAAATGAGCATTCGCTTGGGAATCTTCATGTAACCGAGACGCCCTTTTAAGTCAATCCCCACGGCACCGTCGTGAACTTCCACAATGATACCTTCCATGTAGATGAGTTTATCTAAATACTTCGCCATTAGCTGTTCAGATACTTTTCTTTAAACTTTTCACTCATGGGAAGAGAAGTTTCATTCTCCACAAGCTGAATGGGCTTTCCGGTAACATTGGAGATCAGTTCTACGTTCTGTGCCTTTACATTCGGATTCCACTTTCTCTCCGCTTTCTTTACTTCCTCTCCGGCCATCTCCGCCTTCAACATATCGAGTGCACGGATTGCATCCTCCGGACAAAGAGTATTGTTCGCAAGAATCTCATTTTCAATGCCGGCTTCGGACTTATTGTTGTCTACCATGGCGTTCATGTACTTGTTTCCTACAACAAGCGCACCCTGGTTAGCACAGAAAGACATACCGACAACCTTGATTCCTCTCATACCGATCTGCTCGATATGGCTTGCGAAGTCGATATGGTTATTTCCAAAGCCTTCCGTTGTAACAAATGCACCATCCGCTCCGATTGCTTCCAGAGTCATTCCTACACGACGGGATACGTAGAACTTCTCGGCGTTAATCTGCGGAGAACCAACCAGCACAACGCCTGCCAGATCCACATCCTTATCATGAAGCACTTCCAATACAAGCGGCTCTCTCCAGTAATGACGGGACATTTCTTTCGATGCCGGTCCGATGCAGGTCAAAGCATGAATACAGCCATCCAGAACTTCCAGCGGTGATACGACAATCGGTACATTTCCGAGGTCAACGTTCGGCTTTGCACCGAGTACGCCTACCGGCTCAACCGGAAGGAGAAGGTTATCATGCATAGCACCCTGACCCATGATTTCCTTTACGATAACCACTTTCTTCTTACCCGGTCTTCTCACCTGGTTGAAGGTCTCTGTATCGACAACAAGACTCTCGTCCGCTTTCTTCAACGCTTTACGAATCTCGTCGGTAATCAAATCTGTTGCAGTATGTGCAGCCAATGGTCCCGGACGCTCCATGTTGGTCTTCTCTTTAATGGTAACGTTGGTCTTAATGAAAATATCTCCCTTGTCAGGACAACCGGGACGTCCCCACATGACGTTTTCATCAAGATAACCTTCCGATGAACCGAACTCACCAATCTGAATTCCCTTGGAATCCGTTCCGGAAACAACCATTACAACACCATCCAATACTCTGGTTGTGCCGGTTCCGAGTAAATCGTCTCCCTCTTTTGTCGCAATCGGCTGTACATCCATAATGGTATTGGAGAAGGTATGATACTGATCCGGGGTGATGATATCAATCTCTAACTTCTCTACCAACTCCTGGGAATCAACCGCTTCTTTCTCAATTCCTTCCCGAATGGTAAGTACGGTACCTTCCAGCTTGGTTTCCGGTCCACGCTTTACTTCCGTGATCTTAAAGTGCTTTCTCGTTAAAGAACGGACAACCACCTCTTCCTGAGCCGGTGCGGAAGACTCTGTCGCTGCGCCGCCGGTTAAAGGCTGCACTGTCCCGTTCTCGGAAACAGCCGTAGCATTCCCACCTACGGAAGAAAGAGGAATCTGAATATCAATGCCCTTTCCTTCGCCAATGTGAATCTTTAAACTGCCGCCCGGAAAAGCCTTTCCGCCGGGAACGGAAACCGCCTTAGCTTCTGTCTTCTCTTCTTTCTTTTCCTCTGTTCTTGCATCCAGAGGAGCCTCTTTCTTCTCTGCAAGCGCAACAAGATCTTTCGTAAGCGGTGTAAGAGAATCGCAAGTCTTCAGGAGCTTTGCTCCAAGGACATCCCCGATAGTCAAACAGCCGTCTAACTTAAGAAGTCCGGAATCAACCAGATCATCGAAAATCTCCGGATCTTCCAGGTTGTGGTTGGAAAGGGTAATCCCTCCCTCAGCCCTACAGCACAAGACTGCCGGACTATTTTTATGCTCTTCTGCATATTCTGCTGAAATAGACATAACACTCTTCCTTTCTTTTATGAAATTTCTATGTGAATATCCTGTCCATCCTCGATATGGATATGGAACAGTCCATCCTCCAGTTCCTGGCTAAAACTATACTCCTTCTTCTCTTCCGACTTAGCTTCCTCTTTCACGGCAGAGAAAGGAATCTGTCTGCCATTCTGATCCAGCGGAAGTTGCTCAACCGTCTTGGACTTTGTAAGATAGCGCATCGGTTCCATGCCAACTGTCTCTAAGACATGATCAGTCTGATGATGTACGTTTAAGTTCATCTTCGGAGCGGAACCCATAACCGTGTTTGTACAGTCACTACAGTTTCCAATCAGGATATCTGTACAGCCGGCATTCTTAAAGTGAAGGATCTTCTGTGCCTGTCCCGGGCAGTTTCCCGGATTCTCACACTTCAAAGTACCGCGTACGTCGACTGCCTGCTTACAGGTCTGCACATCCGCTACAACACCGTTGTACTTCTTGCAGAGGTCTTCCATTCTGTTCAGATTGCCGCCGCAGGCGCAAAGCAGAAGTCCTACCTTCGCTCCATTCAAGTCCTTGAAAGGCTCTGTAACAAGAATACCGCCACTTGTCTTTGTAATCGGAGTAGAAAGTTCCACAGCGGAACCGGTAAACGGTCCGCCAAGAATAATCTCTCCATACTCTCCGTCGATTCCGCCTGCCATCTCAATGAGTTCCCCAACCGTCGTTCCTACGGGAACATTCAGGAATACCTGAGATTCCGTACCTTTCTTCAACTTACCGCCTACGGTAATGTTTTTCAAGAAAGAAGGCTTCTTGTCTTCAATCGCTTCCGCAATTCTCAGACAAGTTTCAATGTTAATGACTACCGCATCCGCCTCGGACGGAAGCGCTGTGGGAGGAAGCAACTTTCCTAAAATTTCACGAACAACCGCTCTCTCTTCTCCCATCGGATAGATATCCGGTAAAAGATGCAGAGTAATCTCCGGATAATTCTTAAGCTTCTCCAGAAGAAGCGCAATCTCTTTCTCGTGCTTCTTCTTGATGGCAATCACTGCCTGTTTTGCATTGCAGATTTTCATGGCATACTGAATGCCATGGATGGTCTTCTCGGGCTCTTCCATAATCTGCTTCATGTTATGTTCCAGAAGCGGTTCACACTCAGCGGCATTGACTAAGAGATATCCTCCTTTTAAGTCTGTGCCGAGCTTGACGCCTGTAGGAAATCCTGCTCCGCCCATTCCTACAATTCCGGCCGCCTTTACCAAGGACAGATTGTCCTCACCGGAAATCGGTTCAAAAGAATCACTCTGCTTTTCATCCGCCTCGACCACAATCGCCGCATCCGTGATTTCTTTCACCACACCATCCACACTGGAGAAAATATTTGCGCCTAACTTTTCCGGAGCTGCAAGGAGAGTTCCCCTTCTGACCTTGTCTCCTACCTTCACAACAGGCACATCGGGAGCGCCGATATGCTGTTTCAGCAAAATAGTCTTAACCACTTCACATTCTCCTTTTTTCTAGACTCAGTTCCGCCTTATTTTATACAATTTTTGGAACTTTGACAAATGATTATCGGTTTTATTTACAAAACAAATAAGCATAAAAGCACTCTTAAAGCATTTTCCAATACAGCATAAAACAGGCATAATTCCTCATTTTCAACCTCTACATTCTATCAGACTCCGTCTTTTGCCGCGCTTCCTCCTCCTTCCTGTTCTTAAAAAAATGCAATACGGCATTTGTCGCTTTCTCATCCATCTCGGGAATGGATCGGATTTCTTCGTAAGAAGCATGCCCAATGCCATGCATATCTCTGAATTTTCGAAGTAACGCCTTCTTTCTTTTGACCCCAATTCCCGGAATATCATCCAGTAAAGAATGCACCTGCTCTTTCATACGAAGAGAGCGGTGATAGCTGATCGCAAAACGATGCACTTCATCCTGTACTCTGGTTAAAAATTTGAAGCATTCCCCGGAAGTCGGTATCGGTACTTCTTTGTTCTGTACAAGAAGGGCTCTTGTCCTATGATGCTCGTCTTTAACCATTCCGAGAACCGGAATGGAAATCTTCAGTTCTTCCAAAACGGAAAGACAGCTGCTTACCTGTCCCTTTCCTCCGTCCATTAAGATCAGATCCGGAAACTGAGAAAATGATCCCAGCGAATCTTCCAGCCCCTCCTGCCTGTTTCTCTCTTTCTCCATAAGACCGTGAGAAAAACGTCGATACAACATCTCCCGCATGGACGCATAGTCATCCTGCCCGCGCACCGATTGAATTCGAAACTTCCTGTAATCATTCGGCTTTTCTTTCCCGTCCTGATAAACAACCATGGATCCCACATTGAGCACCCCGGAAGTATTGGAAATATCATACGATTCGATGCGTAAAGGTAAGGTTTTGAGTCCGGAATATTCTTTCAGTTCTTCCAAAGCCTGTTCCTGCTTTTTCTTCTCGTTCCGATACTTCTCAACATAACGAAGCATCAAAATGCCGGCATTCTTTCCTGCAAGTTCTACCAATTTTTCTCTGTCGCCTTGTTTCGGCTGCACAATACGAACTTTTCCTCCCTTTATGGAGCTCAGCCATTCGGCAATCATTTCTTCATCCGGCAGGGTACAGGGAAGATAGATTTCCTTTGGGATAAACGGCGTACCACTATAAAACTGACGTAAAAAGAGCGAGAAAATCTCTTCATCTTTCTCCTCTTCATCAATTTTTAAGAAGCTGTGATCTCTCCCTACTATTTTCCCGTCCCGTACAAAGAAAATCTGAATCACACAGTCACTGTGGTCCCGTCTAAGCCCCAGAATATCCCGGTCTTCTCCATCCAGAGCTGTAATCTTCTGTCTTCTCTCCATCGTATGGAAGCCGTGAATCAGATCCCGATACTCCATGGCTTTCTCAAAGTCCAACCGGTCGGATGCTTCCTGCATTTTCTTTTGTAATTCTTCTATCACAGCCTCTGTTTTTCCGGATAAGATCGCGGAAACTTCCGGAATAACCGCTCTATACTCCTCTTTCGTCTGCTGTCCGGTACACGGCGCATTGCATTGTCCCATATCATAGTAAAGACAGGGT
>JABZIV010000083.1 GCA_015258095.1 Lachnospiraceae bacterium | reverse complement strand
TCTGGTGCGTCTGCCAATTCCGCCACACCCGCATATATGACCCGTACTGGGCTCGAACCAGTGACCCATTGATTAAAAGTCAATTGCTCTACCAACTGAGCTAACGAGTCTCAAATATTTCTACTTGACGGTCCCGACGGGAATCGAACCCGCGATCTTCGCCGTGACAGGGCGACGTGATAACCGCTACACTACGGGACCTATGGGAGTTAACGGGATCGAACCGCTGACCCTCTGCTTGTAAGGCAGATGCTCTCCCAGCTGAGCTAAACTCCCAAATGAGCCTAGATCATCTAGGCTCAATCTCTTGCTAAGCGACTTCCTTATCTCACAGGGGGCAACCCCCAACTACTTCCGGCGTTCTAGGGCTTAACTTCTGTGTTCGGCATGGGTACAGGTGTATCTCCTAGGCTATCGTCACTTAACTCTGAGTAATACCTACTCAAAATTGAATATCTATCAAATAATTAGAAAACCGTTCGCTTCATATTCTCAGTTACTTTGGATAAGTCCTCGAGCTATTAGTATTAGTC
>JABZIV010000082.1 GCA_015258095.1 Lachnospiraceae bacterium | reverse complement strand
CCTTTATAGCAGCTTGCTTAATGGCCTTAAACTCAAAACGTTGGACACGAGACAAGATTGTAGCTGGAATCTTGTGTAACTCAGTGGTCGCAAGAATGAAAACCACATTTTCAGTGGGTTCTTCCAAGGTCTTCAAAAGCGCATTAAAGGCACCTGTCGACAGCATGTGCACCTCGTCAATGATATAGACCTTGTAAGTGGCACGACTTGGGGCATAGGTTGATTTATCACGTATTTCACGAATCTCGTCCACACCGTTATTGGAAGCCGCATCAATCTCAATGACATCTTCCAGACTGCCGTTAGTAATGTCACGACAAATATCACAATGGTTACATGGCTCACCATTGACCTGATTAGGGCAATTCATTGCTTTAGCAAAAATTTTTGCTGCACTGGTCTTACCAGTACCACGTGGACCAGAAAAGAGATAGGCATGGCTGATTTTTCCTGACTCTACCGCCTGTCTTAGCGTGGTTGAAATCACCTTTTGGCCAACCATCTCGCCAAAAGTTTGACTACGGTATTTACGATATAAGGCTTGATACATTAGTTA
>JABZIV010000081.1 GCA_015258095.1 Lachnospiraceae bacterium | reverse complement strand
GTGTAACGGAGGCGCCCAAAGGTTCCCTCAGCCTGGTTGGCAATCAGGTGTTGAGTGTAAGTGCACAAGGGAGCTTGACTGTGAGACTGGCAGGTCGAGCAGGGACGAAAGTCGGGACTAGTGATCCGGCGGTACGTTGTGGAACGGCCGTCGCTCAACGGATAAAAGGTACCTCGGGGATAACAGGCTGATCTTGCCCAAGAGTCCATATCGACGGCATGGTTTGGCACCTCGATGTCGGCTCGTCGCATCCTGGGGCTGGAGTCGGTCCCAAGGGTTGGGCTGTTCGCCCATTAAAGCGGTACGCGAGCTGGGTTCAGAACGTCGTGAGACAGTTCGGTCCCTATCCGGCGCGGGCGTAGGATATTTGAGAGGATCTGTCCTTAGTACGAGAGGACCGGGATGGACTGACCTCTGCTGAACCTGTTGGGAATCAATCCCATCGCAGGGTAGGCAAGTTGGGAATGGATAAACGCTGAAGGCATCTAAGCGTGAAGCCAACCTCAAGATGAGATATCCCATCGCAAGAGTAAGACCCCTTGAAGAGAACGAGGTAGATAGGGCTGAGGTGTAAGTGCTGCAAAGCATTCAGCTGACAGCTA
>JABZIV010000080.1 GCA_015258095.1 Lachnospiraceae bacterium | reverse complement strand
GCTTTATCCCCTGGGATGATGATCTGGATGTCATTATGTTGCGAGATGAGTTTACAAAGTTTTCCCAGGTGGTGGCAGGTGAGTTAATACCGGAGTTGACGTTTTCGTTTGGGCAGGATGGAGAGAAAGATAAAAGTTATCTGGCTGCTATTTCGATTTCGGAGATGGAGTTCCGCGCCGAAGCCTTGCGGACATTTTATGAGTTCCCCTATCCCGCAATAGTCGATGTTTTCGTTTTGGACGATCTCGCAAAGGACGAAGAGGTAGAGTCTCGTCGCAAAGAAGTATTGAAGATGCTGACGATTATGATTGCTTCTGTAGAGCAAAACGGCGTCGGAAAAGAAAGTTTCCCGAAAGAGATTCAGCTGATTGAAAAGCTGATACCTTTCCGTTTTACGGAGAAAGAAAATTTTCTTCCGGAGCTGTACCATGCTTTTCATGCATTTTGTCAGTTGTATAACGGAAAGGGAGAAGAAGTGGCATATCTTCCCTATCAGTTGTATCACCCGGAAACAAAATTTCCGAAGAAAGCTTTTCAGGGGGAAAAACAGATTGCTTTTTGCGGGTATCCGTTTCCTGCTCCTGTCGATTATGATACGGTTTTAAAGGTGATTTATGGAAATTATCGAAAGCGGGTAAAGGCCGGAGGAGAGCATAACTATCCTTATTTTAAGAAGTACGAGGAAAGACTTCGAAAAGATTTACAGGAGAAGTGGTTCTTTGACTATGTTTTTCAGGAGAAGGACCTGGAAAGACCGCGTGTAGAGAACTTCCGGGAAATCAGCAGACAGTTCGCGGATTCCTTTGTGCTGGAGGAAGAGGAGCTGGAGAAAGCATTTTCGGAAGGGCAGTTCGAGGCAGTGCTTTCCGCACTTCCCTCCCTCCAGGAGCGCGCCGTGATACTCGGGAATGCCATAGAGGAAAGAAAAGGAGAGGGAACGGAAAGCGTTCATATCCTGGAAAGCTTCTGTGAAGCGCTCTTTCAGCTGCACAC
>JABZIV010000007.1 GCA_015258095.1 Lachnospiraceae bacterium | reverse complement strand
AAATGATACCATACGCTACGCAAACGTTACTCATCAAGAATAATAAGAGGGTGAATAAATTCACCCTCTTCCTTCTATACTTTCTTTCGCCGTCTTAGGACATCCCTTTTCTAAGCGAATCCCCTTCCTCTATTGCCTTTTCCTATGCAAGAAATCTTACTTCATCTGTGCAGCAACTTCAGCGGCGAAGTCCTCGTTCTTTTTCTCCAGGCCTTCTCCGGTCTCAAAACGAACAAAACGAACCAGACTAATCTCTGCACCTGCCTGCTTTGCAACACTCTCTACATACTGTCCGACAGTCTGCTTTCCGTCCTCTGCACGAACATAGACCTGATCCACAAGGCAGACTTCCTTTAACTCCTTATTCAGTCTTCCTTCAACCATACCGAGTAAAACCTTCTCCGGAGCGTTCGGCTTTTCATTCTTTGCAGCAGCAAGAAGAATCTCTTTCTCATTTTTCAGATATTCCTGGTCCACTTCCGCACGGGAAACATACTTCGGATTCAAAGCAGCAATCTGCATTGCTACATTCTTTGCCATCTCTTTTACGGCATCGTTCACTACGGAAGATTTCACATCAAGAAGTACACCGATTCTTCCGCCGGAGTGTACATAATCCTGTACTAATCCGTTCTCTTCCTCAAGCTTTGCGAAACGACGAATATGCATATTCTCTCCAATGACGGAAATCATAGCGGAAAGTTGCTCTGCGACGGTCTTGGATGGATCGAGCGCCCACTTCTCATTCAAGAAAGCATCGATATCCTTTGCATTGCTATCCAGTGCCTGTGTAGCAACTTCCTCCACAAAAGTGCGGAACTTCTCATTCTTTGCCACGAAGTCGGTCTCTGCATTCACCTCAACCACAACACCGTGCTTTCCGTCGGAAGAAAGCTTAGTAAAAGAAACACCCTCTGCGGCAATTCTGCCTGCCTTTTTCTCTGCTCCGGCGAGTCCTTGCTCTCTCAAGTGCTCGATTGCCTTCTCCATATCTCCTTCCACAGCGGCAAGTGCCTTCTTACAAGCCATCATGCCAGCTCCGGTTACTTCTCTTAACTCTTTCACCAATGCAGCTGTAATCTCTGCCATATTCCATTCCTCCTTTTTAAATGAACAAACCCTTCTGCATTAAGCAAAACGCAAAGTGCAGAAGGGAAATTTCCTGTCTTTATGCTTCCTCTTCAGAGAAATCTTCTTCGCTGCTGGCCATAGCAGCTTCTTCTTCTGTCATATCGCCCTGCTTCGCTTCAATAACAGCATCTGCCATCTTGGAAACAATCAGCTTGATTGCACGAATTGCATCGTCGTTTCCGGGAATAATGTAATCCAGTTCTTCCGGATCGGCATTGGTATCCGCGATTCCGATTAAGGTAATTCCTAAGGAATGTGCTTCCTGGATACAAATCTTCTCTTTCTTCGGGTCAACAACAAAAATGGCATCCGGAATCTTCTTCATATCCTTGATTCCGCCCAGGTTTGCCTCAAGCTTTGCCCACTCTTTCTTCAAAAGAGTCACTTCCTTCTTCGGAAGAACATCAAAAGTTCCGTCCTCAGCCATCTTTTCAATATCCTTTAATCTCTGGATACGGGAACGGATGGTCTTGAAGTTGGTAAGCATACCGCCGAGCCAACGCTCATTGACATAGAACTCGCCGCAGCGAAGTGCCTCCGCCTTGATGGCATCCTGTGCCTGCTTCTTCGTTCCTACAAAGAGCACGGTTCCCCCATTCGATACGATCTGAGAAATCGCATTGTATGCATCATCGACAAGCTTTACCGTCTTCTGTAAATCAATGATGTGAATGCCGTTTCTCTCCGTATAGATATACGGAGCCATCTTCGGGTTCCATCTTCTGGTCTGGTGTCCAAAATGTACACCCGCTTCCAATAATTGTTTCATTCCAATTGCACTCATTTTCTACCTCCTTGGTTTTTCTTCCTCTATAGTCTGTGTGCACACCGAATTCATCTCAAAAGACACCGTCGGTTCTCCCTATAGAGTGTTCATTTTTTGAAGAAAGGACAAAATGCACTTCCTTCGCTTTACCGTCTACAATGAGCGAATAAAATTACGCCCAAAGAGACACGATGACTACTATAACAAAAGAAGCTCTTCTTGGCAAGAGGACTTACGCCATAATCTCTCCCTCTTTTTTCTCTCCCTGTACCGCATCCTTCGGCTTCTGCCAGCTCATATAATCACAGTCCGGATAGCGGGAGCAGGAATAGAAAATTCTCCCTTTTTTACTCCTTTTTTTCACGCACTCCGCTCCGCAAGTCGGGCAAAGAAATCCGGCATATTCCACATAGGGCTTTGTATTCTTACATTCCGGAAATCCGGGGCAGGCAAGAAACTTCCCGTGCGGCCCGTACTTCAGGACCATCTTTCTCCCGCATTTATCACAAACAACATCCGTTTCTTCTTCTTTGATGTTGATTTTCTCAACCTCTTCTCTGGCCTTCTCCACCGCCTTCGATAAATCCGGATAAAAATTCTCGATGATGGTCTTCCAGCGAGTATCCCCTACGCTGACGGAATCCAATAAGGATTCCAGATTTGCAGTAAACTGCTTGTCGACAATCGTCGGAAAATGTTCCGACATCATCTCATTCACTGCATTACCGAGTTCTGTAACAAAAAGATTTTTCTTCTCTTTTGTCACATAGCGTCTTAAAAGAAGAGTGCCAATCGTAGGCGCGTAGGTAGACGGTCTTCCTATTCCGCCTTCTTCCAGCGCTTTTACGAGGGATGCTTCCGTAAAATGCGCAGGGGGCTGCGTAAAATGCTGCTCTTTCAGCCATTCCTTTACCGGAAAACAATCTCCCGCCTTCATCTCCGGTAAGCTTACATTCTTTTCCGCCTTATCCTCTTCCGACATATATACAGCGAGAAATCCGTCAAAGAGCAACTTGCTTCCGCTCAAAGTGAAAGTATAGTCTTTCGCCGAAAGCACAATTGTCTCTGTTTGATAAACCGCACTTTCCATCCTGGATGCCACAAAGCGCTTATAAATCAGCTGATATAAACGATATTCATCTTTTTCCAGACTTTCCTTTGCCTCATACGGCGTAATATCAAGATAGCTGGGGCGAATCGCTTCATGGGCATCCTGAATCTTCGTATCTTTCTTCTCTTCTACGGCATTTTTACGGGCATACTGTTCTCCATATTCCTTCTCAATCTTTTCCAGAACTGCCTGATGCGCCTCTTCAGAAATTCGGGTGGAATCCGTTCGAAGATAGGTGATTAATCCGACAACCCCTCTTCCCTTCACATCCACTCCCTCATAGAGTTTCTGTGCGATACGCATGGTTTTCTGTGTCGGAAAGGACAGAAGTTTTGCCGCTTCCTGCTGCAAGGTGGAAGTCGTAAAGGGAAGGGGTGCCTTCTTCCTTCTCTCCCCGGACTTTTTCTCGAGAACCGTGAGGGAAGACTTCCCAATCTCCAGAAGAATCGCACGGACTTCCTCTTCACTATGCAGGGCAAGACGCTTGTCTTTCCCGTAGAAAGTCGCTTCCAGACTCTTCTTCCCTACTTGAAAAGAAGCAGCGAGTGTCCAATACTCTTCCGGAACAAACTGTGCTATTTCCGCTTCCCGGTCACAAATCATCTTTAAAGCAACAGACTGCACTCTCCCCGCAGATAGTCCTTTTCGAATCTTCTGCCAGAGCAGCGGACTTATGGTATAGCCAACCAAGCGATCCATAACTCTTCTCGCCTGCTGTGCATTCACCAGGTCCATGTCAATTTCTCTGGGATTTTTCAGTGCATTTTTCACGGCATTCTTTGTGATTTCATTGAAACTGATTCTGGAAATCTTATGCTCATTCTTCTTATCTTTCATGAGCTCATTCTGCAAATGCCAGCTGATTGCTTCCCCTTCCCGGTCCGGGTCCGTTGCAAGATAGATTTTATCCGCTTTTTTTGCTTCTTTTTTTAATTTACTTAAGAGGTCTCCCTTTCCTCGGATCGTGATATACCTCGGCTCATAATCATTTTCCACATCTACTCCGAGCGAACTCTTCGGCATATCAATCAGATGCCCCATGGTTGCATCCAAGGTATAAGACTTCCCCAGAAACTTACTGATTGTTTTAACTTTTGCCGGAGACTCAACGATAATCAAATTATTAGCCATGAAAAAGCAATCCCTCCTATTTCTAATGAAAACGTGGACAATATAAACGAAGCCACATGAAAATGCAAGGTTTTGATTTGCTTCGTCAGAAAGTTCTTCTGTGATAAGTATTTCCAAAAACTTCACAATAGCCGCTGATTTCCATGTTTAAAAGTAAGGCATACAATTTATTAATGGGTATTTTTAATTCTCGTACAAGCGCATTCATATCTTTTCCTTCTTCTCCCAAAGCCTGATAAATGGCGCGTTCTTCTTTCGGCAGTTTCTGCACGCGAACCCTCTCCGTCTCTTTCTCCTCTATGGAGAAACACCGAAGAATATCGTTCGTAGAAAGACAGAGTGAAGCGCCTTCCTGCAATAACTTATTACATCCCTTGGAGAGTGGATCCGTAATTCTTCCCGGAACGGCAAATACCTGTTTTCCCTGCTCAAGTGCTCTATCCACCGTGATAAAAGTGCCTGAACGTTCCTTCGCTTCTATAACAATGAGTACATCCGAAAGACCGGCAAGCAGACGGTTTCTCTCTACGAAATGATGGGGAAGCGGAGGAGACCCCGGCGCATATTCACTGATAATGCCCCCGCTCTCCTTTATCTTTTCATAAATTGTTCTGTTTGCCGCCGGATAACAGATATCCGCGCCACTCCCTAAAACCGCATAGGTCTTTCCTCCGGCAGATAGAGCACCTTCATGTGCCGCAGTATCGATGCCGTAGGCCATGCCGCTGACAATACCGATTCCGTATTGCGAAAGTTCTCCGGCAAGCCTTCTCGCAATAGCCTTTCCATATCCTGTGCCGTCTCTTGCGCCGATGATGCCTACCGTCACTTCCTCCTCTTCGGGAAGTCTTCCCAGAAGATAGATGGCGCGCGGGATATCCGGAATATTCCGTAATCTTCCGGGAAAATCGGACTGTAATGCCAAAAGTTCCTGCATACTCACCTCTTAATCAGAATAAAATTTCTCATCCACAACCCGGTAACGTACTGCTTCTGCAAGATGTGCAATCAGAATATGCTCTTCCTCTTCCACATCCGCAATGGTTCTCGCCACTTTCAAAATCTTGTGGTAACTCCGCATGGACAAGCCTTTCTTCACAAAAACGGTCTTCATAAAGGCTTCTTCCTCCGGGCGCAATACACAGTATTTTCTTACTTCAGCGATTCCCATCTGGCTATTCCATTGAACGCGGTCATTTCCTTGAAAACGCTCTTCTTGTCTCTTCCTTGCAAGGATCACCCTTTCCCTTAACTCTTCTGAAGAGAGCGTCCCCTTCTTTCCCCAAACACTTTCCACATCGACCTCCGGAAGCTCCATGGCAATGTCCATACGCTCCAAAATAGGTTTGGACACCCCTCTTTGATACGCCCGAATCTGCCCGGGCGTACAATGACAGCGATTGCGATCCGGAAAGAAACCGCAGGGACAGGGGTTCATGGCGGCAACAAGGATACAATCCACCTTGTACGAAAAGACCTGCTGCAAGCGACTCAGCACGACTGTTTTTTCTTCCAGAGGTGCACGTAAAGACTCTATCGTTTCTCTTCTAAATAAAGGAAGCTCATCTAAAAAAAGAACCCCTTTTGTCGCAAGCGCGAGCTCTCCCGGAATTAAATTTCCGGAGCGCATCCCGCCGAGTAAGGTTGCTTGACTAATCGCAGAATGGGGTGCGCGGAAAGGACGCTCCTGTATCAAACCCACCTCCTTTTTCAAGGCTCCCGCAATGGAATAAATCTTACTGACTTCCACTTTTTCTTCTTCTGTCAATGGCGGTAAGATCCCCGCCATTCTTTTGGCAAGCATACTCTTTCCCGCTCCGGCAGGACCTACAAAAAGTAATGCGTGCATTCCAGCCGCGGCAATTAAGCAGGCACGAATTCCCGCCTCCTGTCCGCATATATCCAGAAAATCCGGCATTTCCTTCTGCTGTTCTTCTCCGATACTCTTGCCCGCACTCCCCACAACAATGCTCTGCGGTCTTTTGCCGTCTTTTCTTCTCTCCTCCAAACAAGATTTTTCTCTTTTCCGAAAAGAGTTGTCTTTCACAAAAGGCTCTAAAATGCGGAAAAAATCGGCAACCGAGGCGAGCGGAATTACTTTCAGTCCCTTGCAATGCTTTGCCTCATTGAGATCCTCCATTCCTACAAAAACTCCTTCCACGCCGGCCTCTTTCATCGCCATGGTCATCGGCAAAACGCCGGGAATATGTTTGATTTCTCCATCCAGACCGAGTTCTCCGATAAAAGCATAATTCCAATACGGGTACTCCTCCACACGGTATAGAGAAAGAAGCATCCCGACAAGAATGGCAAAGTCGAAAGAGGTTCCGCTCTTCCTTAAATCAGCCGGTTGAATATTTACCGTGATTCTCTTAGGCGGAAGAGAAATCCCGTTATTCTTTAACGCAATCCTCGCTCTATCGAGTCCTTCCCGCACAGACGGCGACAAATTACCGACAGCAAGAGAATGCGGCAGACCATTGGACTCATCCACTTGTACAGAAAAAAGACAGGCATTCATCCCATGAAGTCCTGCTGAATAAACCTTGGCCAGCATAAAAACCTCCCATCTGTGAAAAAGAGAAAAGAAAGTATCTCAGGAAAAGGAATCTAAAAATGACGATTCTGAAAATGACGATAAAAATATGCATTTGAAATTGGATATAGAATAAAAAAATAATACTGCATCAGAAAATGGACAGGTAAAGAAAGATACTGCCTTAAGATTGGACAAAAAAGGTAAAAAGGATAAAGTATCTGAAAATAACGAAATAACAGAAAGCCATAATCAATCTATAAAGAACTAAGAAAATGGATAAAAGAAAAAGGCTCTGATAAACTGAAAAAACCTTTATCTCTTTATAATCTACTCACGCCCCTTTCTTTCGTCAAATTAGAATTATCTATTCTGTCCATCAATTTTACTTTTCCAATTCTTTCCGTACTTTCTCCTCTCTCCAGTTGGAGATTTTTTTCGTACAAGTTTTTTTGAAAAATACGAGAAAGAGTTTTTTTGAAAAATGTCTTGCGAAAATGAAAACAGTATGATAATATCGCTCTGTTGCGCGGGAGTGCTGGAATGGCAGACAGGCAAGACTAAGGATCTTGTGTCCGCAAGGGCGTGTGGGTTCAAGTCCCATCTCCCGCAGCATGAGAATCCTAAAAGATACCTTTGTATTTTTTAGGATTTTTTCTTATATAAAAATCAAAAGGAGAACTATGAAGATTGCAGTGATTACCGGCGCGAGTTCCGGTATCGGAAAAGAACTCTGTTATGCCGTGCAGGACTATATTCCTGCCGTGGATGAGCTTTGGCTCTTTGCAAGAAGAAAAAATGCCCTACTGGACCTCTCGAAGACGCTCTATAAAAGGACGCGTATTTTTGCCTATGATTTATGTGAGGACGAAGGTCTGAACGCATACCGGAGCGCACTGGAAGAAGAACAGGCGGAGATTCTTTTCCTGATTAATGCAGCCGGTTTCGGAAAATTAGGAGAAGTAACGGAAATCCCGATTAAAGAGCAGCTCGGCATGCTTTCCCTCAATGCTCGTGCGCTAACCGCCTTTACTTTATATTCCCTTCCCTATATGCGAGAAAATTCCAGAATCATCCAGATGGCGTCCGCAGCCGCTTTTCTGCCACAACGGGAATTCTCCGTCTATGCCGCCAGTAAAGCCTACGTCTACTCCTTCTCTCTTTCTTTGCGAGAGGAACTCAAAAAGAAAAAGATTGCTGTAACCGCTGTCTGTCCGGGACCTGTAGATACCGCTTTCTTTAAGGTTGCAGGAAACGAAGGAAAACTAAAAACAATCAAGTCCCTTTTCATGCAAAAACCGAAAAAAGTCGCGAAAGAAGCGCTCGTTGACAGCGTTCTGAATCGTCCGTTGTCCATCTGCGGTCTCCCGATGAAACTCTTCTATTTCCTGACACAAATTGTTCCGGATTCGATTCTCCTACGAATCCTCGATAAACTTTACAGGTGAGACATGCGCGAAATCATCATTTCTGAAAATGAAAAGGAGCAGAAGCTTCTGAAACTGCTCCAAAAATTCTTTAAAGGGCAGAAGGACTCCTTCCTTTATAAAATGCTTCGAAAGAAGAATATTCTTTTGAACGGAAAAAAAGCGGACGGAAAAGAACGCTTACACCTGGGCGATAAGGTACAGCTTTACTTCAGTGAAGAAAGTCTGGAGAAACTTTCCTCCGTAAAAGCAGAAGAAAACGGACTTTGGCAGGAACAATACAAAAAATATATTGTTTACGAAGATGCGCAACTGATTCTTTTCAATAAGCCTGCCGGCCTTTTAGCGGAAGAAGATGCCAAAACCCGCCTCTCCGTGAATACCCTTCTCTCTTCCTACCTTTTACAAAAAGGAGAGCAAAATGCGAAGACCAGAGAAACTTTTCGTCCGGGTATTGCGAATCGTCTGGATCGGAATACTTCCGGTCTCATTATTTTCGGTAAAACACTCGCCTCTCTCCAAAGTTTGGGAAGACTTCTTCAATCGCATAGCTTGAAAAAAAAATATTACGCTCTGGTTTCCGGTACATTTGTCCGGGAAGGTCTTCAGGAAGCGTATATCCGAAAAGATGAGAAGAGGAACAAGGTAATAAAAGCAAACAAAGAAACGGGAAAGTATCTGGCTTCCATCTTTTCCGTTGACAGGCGCTACAGTTATCAAGGTGCCCCATTTACTCTGCTTACGGTCGACCTTTTAACAGGAAAGACACATCAAATCCGCAGTCAGCTCTCTTTCCTCGGCTATCCCATTCTGGGAGATATAAAGTATGCAATACCGGAGATAAACGGAACAAAGCGAGAGATATGCACATTCCCTGATGCGGAAAAGGCGCACAGGAAGCTCTCTGTAAAACGACAGCTTCTGCACGCCTATTCCCTTTCCTTTCCGTCTCTTCCGAAAAAAGATGCGCTCTATCCTCTTTCCGGGAAGACTTTTCAAATCCCTCTGGCAGAAGACTTCGAAGCCGTTCTGAAACAGATGGAACCCTTATAATACTTCTATACCTTCGGACTTTCTTTCTTTACCGTCCGTCTTCTTCTGCGCGTTTTCTTCTCTCCCGTTCCTTCCGCACTGTTTTCCGGTTTGTGTTCTTTCTTGTCTTCCTGCTTATTCTCCAGCTTGTTTTCCTGCTTATTTTCTTGCTTAATCTCTTGCTTGTTTTCCAGTTTATTATCTGCTTTTTTTACTGCCGCAGCTTCTTTTGAAGGATTGTTGTCCTTTCCTTTTCCTCTTTCTTCCTCTTTATGCGGATTGCTGCCCTTTCTCTTTTCTCTCGTTTTCGGAGAAGCTGTTGTTTCCGTCTTTTCCTCAGGTTTCGGCGCTTCTATGGACTCTTCCTGATGCATTGCTTCTTTCTTCGCGCTTGTCCTTCTCCTTCTACCGGTCGATTTCTTTTTATTTCCCGCTTCCTTCTCTTGCAATCCTTCTTCTTTCTCGTTCGGAATATCTTCCTTCTTTTTCTGCAAATCTTCCTTTGCTTTTTCTTTCGGTAATTCCTCTATCTCTTTCGGTAAACTTTCTTGTTTTTTTAGGCTTTCCTGAGGAAGACTTTCCTCTTCACTTCCTTCTTTTCCGCTCAAAGGGAAGGTTTCATCCTTTTTCGAAAAAGCGGGAACAGGACTTTCTTCCCTTTCCGACTCTGTGCCGGAAACCTTTATCATCGCTTTTTTTACGGGATCATAGACAAAGCGAAGCTGATTTCCGGGCTTCTTCTTCGCTTTATGACCTTCCTCTTTATGAATTTCTGTGTCTTCCGTCTTCTTCCATACGTCCGTTTTCTTTTCTACGGCACTTTCCAAACGACCTTGTTTCTCTTTTTCCTTCTCCTCCGCTTTCGTCCTCTTACCGTCTGTCTCCATAGGACTAGCTTCCTCCGGAATCTTAAGGGAATCTGCAAGTTCCTGCAAAAGAGCCATCCCGTCCACCGCAGCTTCTTCATCAGAAGCGGAACCCTCTTCCAGTCCCGGTTTCGCAAGCGGATTCGGCAGAATCTCAACCGGATTTAGGTTTTTACTAAGGTCAAAGCTGGTCTGTTTCTTTCTCCTCCAGTAATTACTTCTGCTCAAGGTCGGCTTTGTCGGAATATTGTTCATCGTATCGAAAGATTCGGTAAGAAGAATTTTCTCACTTCTTTCTTTCGCTCTACGGATTCGCTCATCATCATTTCCCTCCGAATGAAGAAAACACTCTTCAATCGTCTCTCCGAGAAGGATTTCCGCCCCTCGAAGACTATGCCAGAAATCTCTTACAGCAGCATACCCTCTGTCTTTGGAAACAATGCAAATCTTCTCCCCGGTGTCCAAGAACATCCCGGTCGTAGAGGCAATGTACATATCCAGTGCGTTGCTGTGCTGCTTTAACAACTTCACCATGCGCACATGCACATTTTTCTCTTTTAAATCGTCTACTAATCCCCTACTCACAGCGGAATTCTCATCACTGTAATACACAACCAGTGTATCCTTTTCATCCAGATATTCCACACCCTGGAATCCGCTGCCATGCGTGTTTTCAAAATCAATTAAAATAATCACCGTCTCTCCTTTTCAAAAGCCCTAAGCTTCTTGATCCGGATTATCGCCTGCTGAAAAAGAATAGAACTCGCCTTCATCAATTTTCCGCAATATAAATTTTGTTTTCTCGAGCGGAAACGGCACATTCTCTTCTCTACAATACAGAATATCGGAAATCATCACTACGGTCTCTGCATTTTCCTGCATGGCACTGGGAACCAGAACGAAATCGCCGATAGAAAGATTATCCTCTTTACTCCGGTAATAATAACTTTTCCCGTTCGGTTCAAAGATGCAGGAAAGATAGATATACTCGCCTTTTTTCACACCATGATGATAGAGGCCCGCATCAAATATCGCTCCAAAAACGCCGTGATAGGCGAGCGTCTTATGAAAATCCTCCAGCAAATCCTCCCAATCATCGGGAAGACCATAGCGATCATAGCTTCTCTTCAAAATACGGGTATGTCCATCCAGATAGTGAAGGCCGATCGTCACCTCGGCAGCCTCCTCTTCCTTTCCCTTCTGCTCTTCCGTTTGAAAGGAAGAAAAATAGCGTTCGATATTCCCCAATAGATAATCCGCTATATCAGGTACATTGTACTCATGCTTTGCCGTGGAAGTCCGGTTGATAAACTGCTGATAAATCAATTTCTTCTGTTTTCTCGAAAGATAAAGAAACTCCTGATATTCTACCTCTACAGAGTCTTCTTCTCTGCTCAGAGGATTCCAAAGAAGTCTTTCTCTTCGGTCCCTTACCTCCAAAGTAAAAGTGGACAGACTGTTCCTCTTCCGGGAATCAAGCTCTGCAGTAAGGTCGGAAATCATCCCCATCAGACTGCTGAACCCTTCCGGATAGGCATTTTCCCCTTGAAACTCACGCGCTTCCTGCCCCACTTCCTTATAGAGAATATACCAGCGAGAAGAAAACGCTCTTCTCTCCGAAAGAGTAATCTTCTTCTCATCAAAATACCGTTCTTTCCATCGATAAAGCTCTAAGTTTTCCAGGTTTTTTAAAAAAGAGGCTGCCCGATCGCCGGATACATTTAAAATCATAGCAGGACCTTCCTCAGACAGCGCTGTATCATACGCATAACGTAGACGTCCGTTCTTCATCCAGATATTCAACGAACTTTCTCCAACGCCCATTCCGTCCAACTTTACATTCAAGTATTCCAGCATCTTCTTCCTCCTTTCCCCAGTTAAGCTTATTATACAATATTTCACTTGAATGAAAAGGAATATTATAAAAAGTCCGCAGTCTCAGGCAATTCGTCTGAAACTCCGGACTTTTCTTAAGAACGACGAGGATGGGACTTGAACCCACAACCCACATACGTGAGCACCAACTTTCCAGGCTGGCCGACTACCATTATCACACCTCGTCAAAAACAGCTTGCTCAGTCTACCATAAAAATAAACTTCTCGCAAGTGTTTTATTCAAACTTTCCACTATATTGATCGATTTTTCCTTCTTCCGCATCTTTAAAGATTTCGTCCATGGTATGCCATGCCAGAACAGCACACTTCACCCGTGCAGGCATGTGAGAAATATCCTCGAGAATCCCCGCTTCCTCCAGTTCTTCCTTCTCTTCGTCCGTTATCTTTCCACGAATCATACGAAGAAAAATATCCGAGAGATGAAGCGCTTCCTCCTTCTTCTTTCCGATAATCAAATCGCACATAATATCACTGCTTGCCTGTGATATAGCACAGCCGTCTCCGTCAAAACTGGCATCTACAATCTGCTCATCCTGATCCAGCTTTAAATATAAAACGATGTCATCTCCGCAACTCGGATTCACTCCTTCCAGAGAAAAATCAGGATTGTCCATCTTCCTTTTATGAAGCGGCCGAATATTGTGCTCTGTCAAAATCTCATTGTAATAGGTATTAGTCCCCATAGCCCATTGCTCCTCTAATTGTCTTTACTGCAGACAGAAAGGCGTCCACATCCGACTTTGTGTTGTACAGTCCCAGACTCACCCTGCTCGTACTCGGTGTACCCATGAATTTCATAAGGGGTTGTGCACAGTGGTGCCCGGCACGGATGCAAAGATGATGAGAATCCAATATCTCCGCAATATCGTGCGGATGCACGCCATCAATGGTGAAGGTCATGATGCCGTGATGATGCTCTCCATTCTTAGAACCCAAGATGCGAATGTGCGGAATATCCTTCATCCCATCCATAAGGTACGCGGAAAGCTCTCTCTCCCGCTCCTCGATAAAAGAAAAGCCGAGCTTTTCAACATAGTGAATCGCTGCCTGAAGGCCCACTGCACCTCCCACATTCACGGTTCCCGCTTCAAATTTATGGGGAAGTTCCGCCCAGGTCGCTTCTTCTTTTGTTACATATTCAATCATTTCTCCGCCAAAAAGGAAAGGCGGCATCTTCTCCAGTATCTCTTTCTTCCCGTACAGCACGCCGATGCCCATCGGGCCATAAATCTTATGTCCGGAGAAAGCCAGAAAATCCACATCGGATTCCGTCACGTCCACCTTACGATGCGGAACGGACTGCGCCCCGTCACAGACAAAAATAGCATTCTTTTCATGCGTAAGTTTTACAAACTTTTCGATATTTTGCCTGTTCCCTAAAACATTGGATACCTCCGCCATAGCAACGATTTTGACTTTATCGTTCAGCGCCCTTTTGAAAGTCTCTTCGCTAATCAGTCCTTCCTCATCCGGCTCCAAGAAACGCAGTACAGCGCCTTTTTCCTTTGCAATCTGCTGCCAGGGAATCAGATTGCTGTGATGCTCCATAATGGTAATCAGGACTTCATCTCCCTCTTTCAGAAAGGCCCTTCCGTAACTCTCAGCAACCAGGTTCAGTGCTTCCGTGGCATTCCGAACAAAGATAATCTCTTCCGGACTCTTTGCATGAATAAACTTCGCCACGCTTTCCCGCGCCTTTTCATAAGCGTCCGTAGCTTTTATGGAGAGAGCGTAGAGACCGCGAAGCGGATTGGCATTCTCCGTCTCATAATAATGCTTCATCGCTTCCACTACGGTATAGGGCTTCTGAGTTGTTGCCGCATTGTCTAAATAAATAAAGTCCCCGCTTTGAAAAATCGGAAAATCCGCTTTTATTTTCTCTATCTCTTTCTCTCTGTCCAACATCACTCTTCTCCCTCACTGCTCTTTCCTCGAATCTCCGACTCGATAAAAGCTTCGATTTCACTATCCTTTATTCCATGAATGGCACTCTCCATCCTTGCTTCCGCAATCAACTCATACGCAGCCTCTAAAGAAATCCCGCGGCTTTCCATGTAGAAAAGGATCTCTTCATCCAGTCTGCCAATCGTCGCACCGTGATTTCCCTCTACATCATCCTCATCACAGAGAATCACCGGAATGGTTTGATTCACCACATTGTCATCCATCAAAAGCACATTTTCCTGCTCTGTACCGGATGCGCCCTTCGATCCATGCTTTAAGTCAATGGTACCGCGAAAAATCTTCACGGCATCTTTTCGGAGAACCCCGTCCGATACAATATTGGATAATGTCTTCTCTCCAAAATGATTTACAACAAGGTTAAAGTCGGCTTTTTCTTTTTCGGAAAGCATATAAGCAAGATTCAGCTCTGTCTCCGCCTTCTTTCCTTTTAAATCGATCCGATAGGAAAGGGAGTGACTTTGTCCGGAAAAAAGTAAGGAAGTCAGCTTGAGCTTTGCTTTATCCTCTAAAACAAAAGAAAAATCCTGTAGGGCTTTAAAGTCCTTTTCTTCCTTTGCGGCAATCACGAGTTCCAACTCGGCGTCTTTCTGAAGATGAAACTTCTCCTGCAAAATGGATATTCCTTTTTCTTCTACAGAAGCTAAATGGAAAAATAGTTTTAGCTTCGCCCCTTCTTCCAAGGTAAACTCCTGGGCGCTGTGCTCTGCCGGATGTTTCCCGTTTTCCAGTGAAATCCGCAGGAAATCGGGATGCACGGTATTCTTTTCAACAACATAGCGGTCAAGCGGAAGATGCTCTTCCCGGAAATAATCATCCATTTCCGTACTCATGCTCCCCGAAAACGGTGAGGATACGGACTCTTTTTTTATGCCCTTCTCCTTCTCCACCCCTCCGATAGAAAGAGAATAAGGAAAAACTTCTTCCGGAATCTCTACCTTACTTTCGTTCATTTTCAACCAGCGGAAGGTCGGTGCGGGCATTTGCTGAATCACAAATTCTTTCTCTTTCATTTCTCCTCCTTCCCTAGCCGATGGCGCCTACCATCTCCAAACGAATCAGGTTATTCATCTCTACCGCATACTCCAAAGGCAGCTCCTTGGAAACGGAATCCGCAAATCCGCTTACAATCAGGGACTTTGCCTCTTCCTCCGAAATCCCCCGACTCATCAAATAGAAAACGGCTTCATCCGAAATCCGTCCAATCTTCGCTTCGTGCCCGACATCCGCTTTATTGGTTCTGACATCAATTGCCGGAATCGTATCCGAACGGGATACATCGTCCAACATAAGAGACTGACAGGAAACCGCCGACTTCGCATTCTTTGCCTGATTTTGTATCACCACTGCCGAACGGTAGGTGGAAATTCCGCCTCCCTTGGAAATCGACCTTGTATTGATATAAGAACTGGTATTCTTCCCGATATGCATCATCTTTGCACCGGTATCCAGGTTCTGTCCTTTTCCGGCAAAGGTTACTCCGGTAAATTGAGAACGCGCGTTGTCTCCTTTTAAAATGGTCATCGGATAGAGATAGGAAACGTGCGAGCCAAAGGAGCCGGATACCCACTCCATAATCCCGTTTTCTTCCACCTTCGCTCTTTTCGTGTTTAAGTTATACATATTCTTAGACCAGTTTTCGATGGTGGAATAACGAAGCTTGGCATTTTTTTCTACAAAAAGCTCTACACAACCCGCATGCAAGTTTGCCACATTATATTTTGGTGCGGAACATCCTTCAATAAAATGCAAATCTGCGCCTTCATCTACAATAATCAGGGTATGTTCGAACTGTCCCGCTCCTTTCGCATTTAAACGGAAATAGGACTGCAAGGGGATATCCACTTTGACCCCCTTCGGAACATAGACGAAGGATCCTCCTGACCAAACTGCACCGTGAAGCGCGGCAAACTTATGGTCCGTCGGCGGAACCAGCTTCATAAAATGCTCTTCAATCATCTTTCCATAGGGACCGTGAAGGGCGGACTCAATGTCCGTATAAATCACGCCCTGTTTTGCCACTTCCTCCTGCAAATTATGGTATACGAGTTCCGAGTCATACTGTGCTCCCACCCCTGCAAGACTTTTCCGTTCCGCTTCCGGAATACCCAATTTTTCAAAGGTATTCTTAATGTCGTCCGGGACCTCTTCCCATGTTCCGGACATTTTTGTATTGGGCTTCACATAGGTCACGATGTTATCTACATTTAACCCCGAAATATCCGGTCCCCAATTCGGCATCTTGGATTTATTGTATATTTCCAAAGATTTCAGACGAAAATCCCTCATCCATTTCGGATCATTCTTCTTTTCGGATATTTCTAAAACAATATCCTCTGTCAAACCTTCTTTAATCTTATAAAATTCGCCGTCTTTCTCTTCATAACGAAAGTCGTAGAGAGAGCGGTCAATATCTTCTACGATTGCTCTGTCTTTTGCCATATTTCCTTACCTCTCTAAACGAGATATCGTACAGTGCACAATATTCGTTATAAATAGGATTCAAATCCTTCCTCATTGATCTTGTCCACAAGACTGCCATCTCCGGTTGCCTTGATTCTTCCTCCCACGATAACATGGGTCTTATCTACGGAAAGAGCCTCCAGAATTCTGGTGGAGTGCGTAATAATCAATAATGCACCCTGCATATTTTTCTGGTACGCTTTCACCCCTTCCGAAACCGTACGAACAGCATCCACGTCCAGACCGGAATCCGTCTCATCCAAGATGGCGAGCTCCGGGCGTAACATCAGAAGTTGCAAAATCTCCGCTTTCTTCTTCTCTCCGCCGGAGAATCCCACATTCAAATCTCTTTCCGCATAACTGTGATCCATTCCCAATATATCCATGGATGCCTTCAGCTCTTTTCGAAAATCCCAGAGACGAATCCGCTTACCGAACCGTTCTTCCATCGCAGAACGAATAAAATTACCGAGACTCACTCCCGGCACCTCCAGAGGACTCTGAAAAGATAAGAAAATTCCTTTCTTTGCCCTCTTATCCACTGCTTCTCCGACAAGATTTTCCCCATTGAAAAGAATATCTCCATTGGTCACGGTATAGCGGGGATTTCCCATGATGGCATTACCGAGCGTGGACTTTCCGGCTCCGTTCGGTCCCATAAGAACATGGGTTTCTCCCTTCTTCATCTTTAAATTCACTTCATGTAATATACTTTTTTCCTCAACGGAAACGGATAAATCTTTAATGTCCAGCAAATCTGCCATACGTCCTCCATCTGTAACAACAGTTTCATCAAAATGCTTACAGCATCTACTTCTATTTCCATCCCGGGAACAAGAAAAAAATACCCTTTCTCCCTTTACATCCCCCGCATTATAAAGCAGGAAAAAAAAGGTGACAAGGGTATTCCTAGTAATTTTATAGGATTATAAGGAAAAAAACATAATCCGCATAAAAATAACGTCTTTCACTTTAATGCATCGCACTTGTTAAACTTGCTTTTAAGGCCTTCTTCCATTCATCCAGCTTCTTTTCCCTCTCTTCCCGAATCATTTTCGGGAAAAATTCCATTTCTACATGGTGCATGGCTTCGAGGCTCTCCATCGAGCGGTAAAAACCGCAGTACAGACCGGCAAGATAAGCCGCGCCCAATGCGGTTGTTTCAATACAGGACGGACGAATGACGGACGCTTGCATGATATCCGCCTGAAACTGCATCAGAAAGTTATTTCCGGAGGCTCCTCCATCCACGCGAAGGCTCCGGAGTCTCTGTCCGGTATCCTGCTCCATGGCACGCAGCAGATCCCTGCTTTGAAAAGCAATCGATTCCAGAGCGGCACGAATCAGATGATTCTTATTGACCCCTCTCGTTAAACCGGAGATGCTCCCCCTCGCTTCCGGATCCCAGTAAGGAGCACCGAGTCCGGTAAAGGCGGGAACAATGTAACAGCCATGGGTATCTTTCACCTTCGTCGCAAAGTATTCGGAATCCTTCGCATCTTCCAAAAGATGTAACTCATCCCTTAACCACTGAATCACTGCGCCGGCTACATAGACGGAGCCTTCCAGGGCATAGTAGACTTTATCATTGATTCCGAAAGCAATGGTACTCAGGAGACCATGGTGAGAAGGAACACAGTCCTCTCCCGTATTCATTAGCATAAAGCAGCCGGTACCGTAAGTATTCTTCACATCTCCCTTTTGAAAACAGCACTGTCCGAAAAGAGCTGCCTGCTGATCTCCCGCAACACCGCAAATGGGAATTTTCCGCCCGAAAAATTCCGCATCGCTCTCTCCAAAAAAAGCGGAAGAAGGGTACACTTTCGGAAGAATGGCTTTCGGGATACGAAAAATACCGCACAATTCATCATCCCATTCCAGTGTATGGATATTAAAAAGCAGAGTACGTCCGGCATTACTGTAGTCCGTAACAAAACTCTCCCCCTTAGTAAGATTGAAAATCAGCCAAGTATCTACGGTTCCAAAACAAAGTTCCCCTCTCTCCGCTCTTTCCCGTGCCCCTTCTACATGATCTAAAATCCAGCAGAGTTTACTGGCGGAAAAATAGGGGTCGAAAACTAAGCCGGTTTTCGACCGGATCTTTTCAGATAGAGAAGGGTCTTCTTTCCGCATTTTTTCCACCATTTCCGTTGTTCTGCGGCACTGCCAGACTATGGCCGGATAGAGGGGTACTCCACTTTTCCGATCCCAAACCAAGGTCGTCTCTCTCTGATTCGTAATCCCGATTGCCCTGATTTCTTCCGGAAGAATACCCGCTTTTTCTATCGCTTCCTGCGCGGCCGCAAGCTCTGCCTGCCAGATTTCATTTCCATGATGCTCCACATAGCCTGCCTTCGGATAGTACTGCGGAAATTCCTTCTGGGCAGAAGACACCGCTCTCCCCTCTTCATTAAAAAGAATCGCTCTTGTGCTGGTAGTTCCCGCATCGAGTGCCAGTATCATCATTTTTTCCTTTCTTACAATAAACCGCGAAGCTGCAAATCCTGCAAGGCATGAAGCAATATGCTGTTTTCCTCCAGTCCTAAAGCACCGAGATGACCGACCCGAAAAACCGTTTCCTTCTGCTCTCCCCCGTTCGGGCAAACCCAGATTCCATACTCCTCCTCTAAGAGAAGAAAAAGGGAGTATGCATTGGCGCGAAGTGGATGAAGGGCAGTCAACGCATTAGAGGGACTCTCGGAGAGGAACGAAAAAGGCAAATCTTTTATTTTTTCTCTAAAATCCTTTGCTTGCCGGGAAACCCTTTTCACTTCTTCCTCCACTCCTCCGCGTTTTTCAATCTCTTTTAACCTGGCATGAATTTGCAGCAGGATTCCGACAGCCGGAGTAAAAGGAGTTTGCCCCCTCTCCTGATTTTTCAGCATCAAGTCCAGATTAAAATACAGGCTCTCTACTTTCTGCTTTTTTACCCTCTCTACCGCCTTTTCGGAGAACACGATGACAGAGACTCCCGGAGGACAGGCAAGCGCCTTTTGTGAGCCGGTAATCATAATGTCGGCATGCACTTCCTCCATAGCGAAAGGATCTGCCAAAAAGGAAGACACCGTATCGCAAACAAAGAAGAGATCATTTTTCCGACAAAATTCTCCGAGCATTTCCGCATCATACAAAACGCCGGTAGAAGTTTCTCCCACGTTCACAAGGAGCCCGGTAAAACCCTTTCCATCATACTCATACAAGCGCTCTTTTGTCAGTTTCTTGCCGAATTCGAGTTTCAGGGAAACAGCGGGAATTTGATGAATCCTGCACAGATCTGCAAATCTTTGTCCAAAACTTCCGCCGTTGATGACCAAGAGTTTATCTTTCTCGGAAAAACAGTTCATCACCACCGCTTCCATCGCACCCGTGCTGGAACAGGTCATAAATACAGCACGGGATCCCTTTCCCGCTTTACAATATTTTAAAATATAGTTTTCATTCTCCAGCATCAGCTCTGAAAACTTCCCGGTTCTGAAATACGGTACCTGTTCCGCTCCGATGGCGCATACCTCCTCCGACAAGGTCACCGGCCCCAAAGCAAAATTAATCATTTTTCCATTCTCCAATATTCTTTCTTATCGATCTATTTCTTCATTTCTTTCGATTCTTTATACGCTAAACTCCGGAATAAAGCTTTCCTTCGCACTCTCTTCTTCCTGCAAAAAAGCGTTCTCTATTCCTAAATTGAGAGCATAGTCCGTAAATCTTTCATATTCCTTGCCATAAACTTTCCGATTTATCTCCGGATAGTCCTGAAGGTCTCCGAAGGGAGTATACTGCGAAAGAAGACTGTATAGTATCCGGTTTCTATATCGACCGAAACTGTACTTTAATATACATTTTCCCTGACGGACCTGTCCCGGTAGCAGAAGATGTCGAAGAATTACTCCCTTCTGTAAAATCCCTTCTTTAAAAATAAGCTCCGGGCACTGTCGAACCGCTTCTTCTAAGGCTTCTTTTGCCACCTCCGGATAATTTCCCGCTTTGGAATAACGCTCTGCCGTACTCCTATCCCAATACTTAAAATCCAGCAGGTAAATATCAATCAATCCGGAAAACTCCTTTAACACTTTTGTCCTTTGGTATCCGGAAGAGTTCCAAACAAACGGAAGAGAAAAGCCTCTTTCCCGTGCTCTTCGCATCGCTTCCAAAATGGAGACGCTGTAATGCTCGGGGGTTACAAAATTGATATTCGCGCACCCTTTCTCTTCAAGCGCATAAAACAAGGCAATCAGCTCCTCTATGGAAACTTCTTTTCCCCCTTCTTTTCGGGACAAGTTCTGATTCTGACAGTACACACAGGAAAGCCCGCAAGAAGAGAAAAAAATAGTACCGCTTCCTTTTTCCCCGGTAATACAGGGTTCTTCCCAAAGATGCGGTGCCGCTCTTCCGATATGCATCCTTGTCCCTGCTGCACAGAAACCTCTTTTTCCCTCTTCCCGATTGATTTTACATTCTCTCCCGCATAATATGCAGGAACGATAACCTAGCATGAACACCTTTCTCTCTCTACTCTTTTTCTATACTTCTTTCCCCTTTTGTTTCCTTATCCACCCGCGAAGTTTCCTTGTGCTTAAGACTAAAAACTGTTACACTCTCTTTGCTGTTTGATTCACTAAAGATGTAAAGGAGAAAAAAATGACAAATCCTATTGTACGAATAACCATGGATACTGGCAAGACTATTCGACTGGAATTATATCCCGAAATTGCTCCTCTTACGGTGGAAAATTTTCTTGATCTGGTAAAAAAAGGCTTCTACAACGGACTGAGCTTTCATCGCATTATCCCGGGTTTTATGATTCAGGGCGGTGATCCGGATGGAAACGGAACCGGCGGTCCCGGCTACAGTATCAAAGGAGAATTTCGTTCCAACGGGGTAGAGAACCCCTTGAAACATGAACGCGGAGTAATTTCCATGGCAAGAGCCTTTGATCCGAACTCTGCAGGTTCTCAATTCTTCATCATGCACGAAGATGCGCCGCACCTCGACGGTGAATATGCCGCTTTCGGAAAAGTCATTGAAGGAATGGATACTGTGGACGAAATTGCGGCAGTAGAAACCGGATTTCAGGACGCACCGGTAGAGAAAGTAATTATGCAGAAAGTGGAAGTGGAAGAGTAAATTCTTCCTTCTTCCCAATCGGATAAAAAAGGGGCTGTGCAAAATGCACAGCCCCTAAAGTATTGCTATAAGCCGGGTTATGTCGAAAATGGTCATCTATCTAGGACTTATGTCGCCATAAGCCTCAAGCGGTCTACCCGAGAGCAGACGAGCAGCCTTATGCTCTCTGTTGACCTTGCTTCGGATGGGGTTTACATAGCATCCTCCGTTACCGGAGAACCGGTGATCTCTTACATCGCCTTTTCACCCTTACCGTATAAACGGCGGTTCTTTTCTGTTGCACTTTCCTGTGAGTCACCTCAACCTGACGTTATCAGGCATCCTGCTCTTTGAAGCCCGGACTTTCCTCTCCCGGTTTCCCGGCAGCGACCATTCACAATACTTTAAGGCTCTAGTCTACTCTAGGAACTCCACCCCGTCAATCCGGAATTCCGGGCATATTCTTCCTAGGGCAATATCTCCACTTCCTCTCCGAGATAAAAGGAATAGAGGACTCTTCTCTTTACCCTTTTTCCGAGAATGGCTTCCAAGGCATCGCTGTAAAGCATAATCTGCTTCCGATACCTTTCTCTCAGTTCTTCTTCACTCTTAACACGATCCGTCTTATAGTCCACAAGAATAATTCCGTCATCCTCCACAATAAAAGCATCTACGATTCCTTGCAATAAGACCTCATCCTCTTCTTTTCTATCCGGAAAGAGGGCGCGGAAAGGGAGCGCACGCATGAAGTGCATTTCCCGGAACAAACGTTTTTCCTGAAAGGCTTTTTTAAAACATTCTCCAAGGCTCGAGGAAAGAAAAGTCTGAAACTGTTCTTTGTTTAAAAGATTCTGTTCTTCCTCCCCTAAAATAGCAGGAAGTTGTTCCAAGCCCTTATTGTAGTCAAAAAGAGCGAGTGCATGGTGAAAGCTGTCTCCGATGCGGGCACCGATTCCTTTCTCTTTTCTTCCTTTTAAGGAATTCTCTTCTTCGTTTTCTACGGAAATAAAACGAGAAACAGATTCTTCCTCTGTCTTTCTCTTCTCCTCTTCCTGCCTTTTCACGGCAGAGACCGTATACTTCGGATACAGATGCGTGCTTTCTTCATACGGATAAGAAAAAGAAAAATCTTTATCCCACTCTTCTTCCTCTATGCTTGGCTCTCCCCTTCTCTCTAAAAAAGAATAAAGCTCTTTTTCCAGAGAAAGTCCCTCCCGCCTCTCTTCTTCTTTCCTTTCCTCTAAATCCTCTTTCGAATAGACGTGGAAAGACAGAATCGAGTTCTCTGCAGAAGAATACAGAACTTTTCCGCAAGCCATGAGAATCCAATCCAGATACGAGGAGGCTTTACGGATATCCTCCAAACTCAATTCCTCTAAATCGGCATATTTCTCCTGATAAGAATCTGCATTCTTACCGGACGCCGTCAGAATCAATTTCTCCTCCGCTCGTGTCATGGCAACATACAAAAGACGCAGTTCTTCCCCCAAGCTCTCTTCCTCGAGTTTCTCCTTCATCGCAGCGAGTTGCAAAGACGGATACCGGATACGGTTTTCCAGATCCAGATAATCCGAAGCGATACCGAGCTTTTCATCCAGAAGAACGGCATTTCTCATATCCTTTTTATTAAATTGTCTCTGCAAGGAGGAGAGGAAAACCACCTTGAATTGCAATCCCTTGGACTGATGAATCGACATAATCCGGAGAAGATTATCTTCTTCACTATAGATGCTGGCTTCTCCTTCGTCATATTCCTTCTGCTTCGTCTTTTCGATATAACGAATAAAATAGAAGAGTCCCGAGAAACTGCCTTTTTCAAACTGCAAGGCATCCTCTATCAATTGGTCTAAGTTGGCCTTTCTCTTTTCTCCTCCCGGAAGCGTCTGTACATAAAGGTAGTATGCCGTCTCTTCATAAATCAAATACAAGAGCTCATGCACCCGTAAATTCCTGGATAACTTCCTGTATCGCGTAAGCTTCTCCACAAAAGACTGCCATTTCTTTTGCAAGTCTGCGCTGATTTTATGCGCTCCTTCTATACTTCTCTCTTCTGCTTTAGCGATATCCTCTTCGTTTTGGACTGTACTCCCGGCTGAAGACAATGCCAAAACAAGACTTCCGTAAGAAATGGACAGCAGAGCAAGCTCTTCATCCGTAAAACCGAACATGGCGGAACGAAGCACGGCGGCAAGAGGGATATCCTGGAGAGGATTGTCAATTAAGGATAGAAACGCAAGCACCGTTTCTATTTCCACCTGTTGATAATACCCGGCACTGCTCACGGCATAACTCGGAATCCCCTCGCTCGTAAACAGTTCTACCATCTCCTTTGCCTGCTTCTTTGGGGAACGTAGCAGAACCACCATGTCTTTGTACTCTATTCCGCTTTCCTTCAGCTCTTTCACACGCTTCGCAATCATACTGCATTCCAAACGAAGCGCCTCCTCCCGGTCTTCCGCTTCCACAAGCAGGAGTTCCGCCTTGCTCTCCTTTTCCTCCTCTCCCGTTCTTCCCTGAAAGAGACTGTTCTCTTTATCATAGAGAATTCCCCCAAGTTCTCTTTTCATGAGGCGATGAAAGCAGTAATTTACTATAGTAATCACTCCCTTTAATGAACGAAAGTTTTTCTGTAAAAAGATCTTCGGATAGGCAGCATCATTATACTTTTGTAAAAATAACTCCGGTCTCGCCAATCGAAAACGATAAATACTCTGCTTTACATCCCCTACCTGAAAGACGTCCGCTCTTCCAAAACGCTCTGCAGAAAGGGCATTAACCAGGTACTCCTGTACCAGATTGGAATCCTGATACTCATCTACCAAAATTTCCGCATACTCCTTAGCCAGTTCATCCGCAAGGGCGGTAAAGCAAAGCTGTCCTTCCTTCTCTTGATAAAGAAGACGCAGCGCAAAATGCTCCAAATCCTGAAAATCCAGTATATTTCGTTCCCGTTTTTCTTCATGAAAACGTTCCATAAAAAGAAGGGTAAGACGAATGGCTTCTTCTATACTTTCGCTTCCCTCCCGTTCGACCTTTTCCTCCAGCTCTTTCGGCAGAAAAAGGAAAGACTTCTTCCAATCCGTGAGAATGGCCTTTACCTGATTTCTTTTCTTCTTCGCCTCATCCGCTCCTGCCGCTTTCGACGACTTCAGTCTTCCAAAATTCACTTTCTGCACAGTTTGCAAGAACCCCCGCAAAGCTTCCTCCCGCTCTCCGTTTTCCAGTTCTTTTTTTAAGCTAAGAAAATTCTCGTAGTCTTCCTCTATTCTCTCCCGATACGCTGACGGGCCGTCTTCCTCATCACAAAGGGAAAGTATCGTTCTTATAATAGAGAGGACATCCTCCAAGCGTTTTGAAAAATACGTAAGAAGGTACAGTTTCCAAGCCTCTTCCTTTTCTTTAGAAAGACTTTGAAGATAGCTCTCCGGAAACGGGTTGGACATGGAAAGATGATAAATCCGAAGAAGGAGTTCCTGCACGCCCCGGTCTTCTTTCCCGCCGCTGTAACGGTCGACAAAAGCCAGGAAACGCTCCGTCCCCTTACTGTACTCTTCTTCCAGAATCTCCTCCAGAATCTCCTCTTCCAGAAGTTGCAGTTCATTTTTTTCGGCAATTCTAAAATTCGGCTCTATACCGAGTTCCGTATAATTCTCTTGTATCAGCCTCTTACAAAACGCGTCAATCGTACTGATATTGGCATTGGGAAGGGACAGGAGTTCTTTTTCTATCCGTGCATCTCCGCTCTCCTGATAGGCCTCCAGTAGGCGCTGATGAATCCTTTCTTTCATTTCCCTTGCTGCCGCTTCCGTAAAAGTCATCAACACCAAAGAAGAAAGACGGATTGGGGCATTACGATCCAGGATTCGGTCGATAACGTGTTCTACCAAAACGGCAGTTTTACCGGATCCTGCCGCTGCGGAGACCAGGAGATTTCCTTCTCTATGAGAGATTACCCTTTGCTGCTCTTCCGTCCATCTCGTCATTTCCTCTCTCCCTTCTTCTCATCCGCTCTTTTTACAATCTCCTCCCAGAGTTCTTCTTCCTCCCTCTTATCCAGTTCACGGAAGCGAAAGGCCGGTAAGTCTTGGTCAAAACCGCAAATGCTGTGATAGGGACAGTACGTGCAGGCGGTATTCTCCGCATCCTTTCGAATGGGTGTGATGGCTTTCTCTCCGTCACGAATCCGCATGGCTCCTTCCAGCATCCGCTCTTTTGCAAAATGAAGCAGGGCAAGTAAGCGCTCCTCCGACACAAGACTTCCCTTCTCCTCGGTGTTTCCTTCCTTCTTTTGGATAGGAAGCAAGAGACTTTCTTCTGCCCCATCCTTCTCCAGATGGGAAAGCCCCTCCTCGGAAAGATTGACCAGTCCTTTCGGTTTCAAGGCCTTTAAGCGCGCCTTCTCATAATCTTCTCCCTCCTTATACGAAAGAACGGGATTCTCCATGGTAAAATAAAAGAGCGCGGAAGGAACGATTCGAGAGGAAGGATTCTTCTTCCGTTCCCTCTCCAAAACATACTCCATATAGAGAGGGAGTTGCAGGTCGAGCCCCTGATAGACAGCAGGAAGCGAGAAGTCCTTCTTTCCGCTTTTATAATCAACAACTTTCAAATAAACCGTATTTTCCGACTGATCCAAGTAGCGATCAACACGATCGATCCTTCCCCTCAGAAAAATTCCTTCTTCTTCAAACTGAAAGGCTTCCTCCACCGCATCCGGTCGCAAATCGCCTCCTAAAATCTGTTTTCCAAGAGCCCAGAGTATCCTTCTCCCATTAAAACGAAGTTTCCGCAGTAAATACTGATTTCTCCCCCCTGTGAGAAAACGTTGAAAAGCGGGATCCGCCAGCGTCTCTTCCACTGCCTGATTCACATTTTCAGAAAGCGCCTCTTGAAACGCCGCTTCCCAAACCTTTTCCTCTCCTTTTTTCTTCAAAAAGCGCTTAAAGAAAAGCTCCACCATCTTATGATACAGATTTCCAATATCAAATGCCCGAACTTCACTCGTTTTTCTTTCTTTTAAGGCTAAACCATATTGCAGAAAATGGGCATAAGGACAGGAATGAAAGCGTTCCATCCTCGTAACGGAACCCTGAATGAGCTCTCCGTAAAGCTGTAGAGCCGTCTCTTTTTTCAAATCAACAGTTCGATTTGCAAAGAAGATGCCCGACAGCAGCCTTTCCGTCTCCTCATGATAGGCTTCCTTATTCCATAAGTAATGCAGAAGGCGGAAGCTGTCCAGTTTAAAATGATGGAAAAGTTCCTCTTTCTCCACGAAAATATGGTCTGTACGACAGAGGGAGGGAAGGCTAAGTACCAGTTCTTCTTTCCCGCGCAAGGCATTGTATACCGGCATCTTTTCATTTTCCGCAATACGAATTTTCAGTCCCGGGAAAAGCGCGCAAAAATCGCGAAGATAAGAAGACGCCCTCTCTCCCTTGCCGTTCCGTAAGGTTCGGGGGTAAGAGAGATAGAGTTCTTCCTTCGGTGTAAGAAATGCTCTATACACATAATATTTTTCAATGTAAGACTCTTCCCAGGAAAGGGGAGACAGGCGATATCCCTCTTCTCGCATTAACTCTCTTTCTTTTTCCGTAAAGATAATGGTCTTTCCGAACTTCTTCGGAAGAAACTCCGACCCGCAACCCAAAAACAGAAAGGCTTTCGGATTGTGAAAACGAGAACGGGTCAGGTCGCCAACCAGGACTTGGTCCAAAGTAGCCGGAATCTGTCTCAGTTTTTCGAGAGAAAAAGCAAGTTCAAAAATTTTCCCGAAACTTTTCCCGGAAAGAGGAATATCTCCCAGACTTTCCGTAATCCGCTCCGTAATTTCCTGTACTTCTTCTATGCTCCTTTGATAACTCTCCTCTCTATTTTCCATTCCTTCCTCTTTTAAAAAAGAAAGGGACGAAAGGATGCGTTCTTCCAATGCACAATCCGTAATGAGCTGTACTAAACTTTCCACTCTCTCTCGCAGCAGCACAGCTTCTTTGCTCCCTCTTCCGGACGTATTTCTCTCATAAAACTGTAAAAGGGACGCCAAATCCCGATACGCTCTTCTGTCCTCCTGCCCTTCCGAAAGGAAGGATGAAAAAGCCGTCTTTCCCTTCCATCCTTTCGCTCGGGCAATATTTTCCCAACAGTCCACGATTTCCTCTTCCTCTGCCGTACGATAAGGAAACGCACGCAAATAGCGAAAAACCGTATCAAAAAGGAAACCTCTCTCTAAGACAAGAAATGCAGCACGAATCACCTTCACATAAGGAGAATCGAATAGCGTGATATCCTCTTCCAGAAAAAAAGGAATGCTAAGATCCTTCCATTTCGAAAAAAGAACATCTCGGTACGACGCAATATCGGGAATAATGACAGCAATGTCTCTGTAGCGGTAGCCGCAGTCTTTTACAAGGTGATGAATGAAATTTCCCGCCTCCTGCACTTCTCGAAGAATATCCGGGCACTCCTTCACCGTAATACCGAGAGGAGGAATGAGACTCCCCTCCTGCTCTTTCCCTTCCGACGAAAAGGCATAGCTGTCCAAAACTTTCTGCAACGCGGGAATCTTTTCAAAACGAGGATAAACCACTCCTTTTTTCCGCTTTTCTCCACTCACACTGTCAAAACAATTTAAATTTATAGAAGGAAGGATCTCCGCTTTCTTCTCCAAAGCAAGACTTTCCACTTCTTCCACCGCATTTTTCGTAAGATAAAAAAGAGAGGAACGGTCTCCCTTATCATAGAGATTCCCCTCTTCGTGACTTCGAACTTCCAAAGAGAGAAGCAGCTGGTTCTCCCCCGCAAGAAGAAACTCCAAACAATGCAACTCGGAAACGGTAAAGCCTGTAAATCCGTCCAGAATAAAATAAGCTCCTTGAAAATGCGGATCCTTCTCTATGTTCTCCAAGGCAAGAGCTGCTATACTTTCCTCGGTATATTTTTCCTGCTCCGTCATCCAGGAAAGAAAGCTGTGGTAGAGTAAAGCAATATCCTCTATCTTTCTCTTACTCACGTTCTTTTTCAGCTTTTGCGCGAAAGAATACAGTTTCTCGGCACGAATCCCATATTGCATACATTCTGAAATCAAGGACTTGCATTCTTCCAGAAAGCCAAGCTGCTCCACTTCTCCCTGAAAATAACTGAGCGTCGCTGTGGAAGAAAAACTCTCCCAAGACTCCCCCTCTTCTCTTTCTTTTCTGCCTCTTCTTTTCTTCAGCTGCTCCGAAACCAGCGATAAGACCATAAGCTTTCCCATCTCGTCCAGAGTCTTCGGCACGGTCCGGTTCAAATGCGTAAAACTCGAATAAAAAAGGCGCTGAAAGCTTAGGACATCCAGGTTTAAGATGCCCTTCCCTTTATTTTCCTTGTGGAGTACAATTCGTTTCTGCATGGCAAGCGTGTCCTGCTCCGGAACCAGATAGTAGACATTCCGGGAAAGATCTTTCTCCGCTTCCAGTAGGGCTCTTCTTATGCAGTATTCCGTTTTACCGGATCCGCTTGCCCCGAAAACAAATTGTAAGCTTGCCATCATCCCTCCTTATCCCCATGTGTTAAAGGCTCTACTTGGATTCCTTGTCTCCCTGCGAAAAATCATAATCATATTCCTTTGTGCCGTCTAAGCAATTCCAAACATTGCTGTAACCCTTCCCGGCAATATACTCTGCAACCTTTGCAGAACGATTTCCGGAATAACAGTGGGTGATAATCAAAGTATCCTTATTATCCGGAAGGATGGCATCAATGGTCGCAGGATCATCCGCATTGACATTCACAGCCGTTTTAAAATGCTCTTTTTCAAAATCCTTTGCCTCTCTGGCATCCACTACAAGCGCATCTCTCGCCTTCTCCATCAATTCTTTCCCGCGAATATTTCCAAAGGTCTTTAAATCATATTGAAAATTTTTTACACCCTCTCCGTTAAATACCTTCTTGAATCCGTTATCTATCAAAATATCCGCAGCCTCTCCCGACCTTCTTCCGGAATTACAATATACAATAATATTCTTATCTTTCCAGTCTTCTATCTCCGCCAAATGCTCTTTAAAACTTTCCAGCGGCATATTGATGGCAAAGTTGATGTGTCCTTTGGCATACTCTTCCGCACTGCGTACATCGATAATCAGGTAATTTTCTTTCTCTTTCTTATCTTCTACAATCTGCTTGATAGCATCACCCTTGATCTCCTGTACCTTTGCTTTCGCCTCTTCCGAGACTTTCTTCTCTACACTCTCCGCTTTATTTTCCACCTGTTCCGCTTTGGACTCCGTTTTGCTCTCCACCTGTTCCGCTTTGGACTCCACTTTAGACTCCACTTTGTCTCCATTACTACAAGCTGTTAAGCTAAGTCCAAGCGCCATCATGGCAAGTAGCAGATAATTTCTTTTTTTCATCCTCTTCTCCTCTCGTCTGCTCTTATCGACTATCCTAAATCTATTTTACTATTTTAACACAAAATGCAAAAAGCAAAAGAGGACTGCCTTATACCTAGGAAAACAGCCTATTACGGTAATCTCCGGAAACAAAAAAAGACTGCAAGGAAAGGCATGAACAAGCTTCTGCAGGTCTCGAAGTCAAAGCGATTCTACTCGCATGACTTAAAGCCGCATAGCAGTTATTTATCTTTCCTTGCAATCTTTTATCCCTTAAAACGTCTTCATAAAAGACAAAACTGTCTTTATATTATAACTTTGCTTTTGCACTTTCGCAAAGTGCCTTAAATCCTTCCGGATCGGCAATGGCAACCTCGGAGAGCATCTTTCTATTCATCTCAATGCCGGCACTCTTTAAACCGAACATCAGCTTGGAATAGGAAAGACCGTTTAATCTTGCTGCAGCATTGATTCTGGCAATCCAGAGCTGTCTAAACTGTCTCTTTCTCTCCTTACGTCCTTTATAGGACTCGGTAAGAGCACGCATTACACTCTGCTTAGCAACTCTATACTGCTTAGAACGCGCACCTCTATATCCCTTTGCTAACTTTAAAATACGATTATGTTTTTTCTTTGCGTTTACGCCGCCTTTAATTCTCATCTTATCCTCCTATTCTTAAGCACAGATTACAGATAAGGAAGAATCTTCTTCATTACCTTTTCGTTGGTATGATCAACAACTGTGTCTTTTCTCAAGTTTCTCTTTCTCTTTGTAGACTTCTTGGTAAGGATGTGAGACTTAAATGCCTTATTACGAACCAACTTGCCTGTACCGGTGAGCTTGAAGCGCTTTGCTGCCGCTCTCTTCGTTTTTAGCTTTAACTTTGCCATATTTGCCTCCTGTGAATTTATTTTTTCGGGCTTAAAACCACTGCCATATTTCTGCCTTCTACCTTTGCAGCCTTATCAACAATTGCGATATCCGAGAGCTTCTCCCCGAAATCATCCAAAATATACTTGGACTGGTTCATTCTGGACATCTCTCTTCCACGGAATCGCAAAGCAATCTTCACTTTGTTTCCCTTCTCCAGGAACTTCCGTGCCGCGGAAAGCTTCGTATTTAAATCATTGGTGTCAATATTCGGTGTCATACGAATCTCTTTCAGCTCTGTCGTATGCTGGTTCTTTCTGGCCTCTTTCTCTTTACGCAACAGCTCATAACGATACTTCCCATAATCCGCAATACGCACTACAGGCGGGTTTGCAGTTGCTGCAATCTTGATCAGATCCAAGTCCATATCTCTTGCTTTCTGCTGGGCTTCTCGAACATCCATTACTCCAAGCTGTTCGCCCTCTGCGCCAATCACTCTGACCTCTTTATCCCTTATCTGCTCGTTAATCTCCAGTTCCGTATTCTTTTTCGCTGCCATAAGCTCCTCTCTGCAAATGATTCTGGAAGGAAAGCGGAAAATGTTCTCCGCTAAGGTGTACCGTCGCGAAATGCGACTAAACCACAAAAAAATGGTGGGTTGAAAGCCAATCCACCATTGAAAATATACGAAGTAAATCATCAATTTTAACCCGGGTCAGTATACTGCCGAGGTGAGGTGGATACCTACTTTCCCGTCCTAAGACTGAAATAGTCTAACAGGAAAAGAAAAGCTTGTCAATTCTTTTCTACTTCCTGCTCTAAAATTTTCTCTACCACTGCCAAAAATTCCTCTCTTCCCTCCTTCGTTTCCGAAGAAAAAGGAATCAGCATACAATCCGGACTTGCCTGCAAGCCGCAGCGAATCTCCTTCAATGCCTTGGCTCGCATGGAGCGCTTCAGTTTATCCATCTTCGTTACAATGACAATCGGCTCATACCCCGTTGCCGTAAGAATCCACTGAAACATCTGCATGTCCTTCTCACTCGGTATCCTTCTCGCGTCCAGGACGAGAACGACTTCCTCTATATTCTCTCCCGTTTCCAGATAACGGCGAATCATTCTATCCCACTTTTCCTGTTCAACGGGGCCTGTCTTTGCATAGCCATAGCCCGGAAGGTCGACCAGATAAAAGGCATCGTTCACCTTGTAGAAGTTAATGGTTCTCGTTTTTCCCGGTGTCGAAGAAGTTCGGGCAAAAGCCTTTCTGCCGATAACGGCATTGATAAAGGAAGACTTCCCGACATTGGAACGCCCTGCCAGAACAAACTCCGCTTTCTTAGTTTTGGGAAGTGCAGATTTCACCCCGCAGACGAAAGGAAGCTCCACAGAACGAATCAGCATATTACCCTCTTTTCTTTGTCGCTTTCTTTTCTTTTAAACTCTCTTTGTTGCTTGCCTGAAACAACTCATAGCGCTCTCTTCGTTTACTTTCATCTTTTGTAACAAGCGGTTTGGCACGATGTTCCACCACTTCTTTTGTGATTTCCACATCGCTGATTTCCCCATCGGAAGGAATTTCATACATGATATCCGTCATAAGATCTTCCATGATGGAGCGAAGTCCTCTCGCGCCGGTCTTTCTTTGCACGGCTTTTTCCGCAATGGCACTAATCGCGTCATCCGTAAAATGCAGATACACTCCATCCATCTCAAAAAGCTTCTGGTACTGTTTCACCAACGCATTCTTCGGAACGGTTAAAATCCGTTTCAAGCTTTCGATATTGTGGCTGGATAATTCCACATCGATAGGAACTCTTCCGATAAACTCGGGAATCAGGCCGAACTTAGTAAGGTCCTCCGGCTGCACTTCCTTCAGGATATCGTCATAATTCTCTCTATTCTTCTCGACAATCTCCGCACCGAAGCCGATAGAACCTGAAGCAATTCTCTTCTCAATAATATGCTCCAGTCCGTCAAATGCTCCTCCGCAGATAAAGAGAATATTCGTAGTGTCAATCTGGATCAGCTCCTGCTGAGGATGTTTTCTTCCTCCCTGCGGCGGAACGGAAGCTACCGTACCCTCCAAAATCTTCAGCAGTGCCTGCTGTACTCCCTCTCCGGATACATCCCGGGTAATGGAAACATTTTCCGACTTCTTTGTAATCTTATCAATTTCATCGATATAAATGATTCCGATTTCCGCTCTTGCAACATCATAGTCCGCAGCCTGAATCAGCTTCAGAAGAATATTCTCTACATCTTCTCCTACATAACCGGCCTCCGTTAAAGCCGTAGCATCCGCTATTGCAAAAGGAACACCCAAAATCTTGGCAAGGGTCTGCGCAAGATAGGTCTTTCCGGTTCCGGTCGGCCCAATCATCAGAATATTCGACTTCTGCACGTCAATATCCCGAACTTTTGACGTGATACGCTTATAATGATTATATACCGCCACGGACAGAACTTTCTTCGCCTCTTCCTGCCCGATGACATATTCATCCAAAAACTCCTTGATTTCTTTCGGTTTTAGAAGATGAAGTTCGGAAATTTCCTCTCCGGCGTTCTCTCCGCCCATCTCTTCATCAAAGATTTCCTGACAAAGTTCCACGCACTCATCACAGATATAGGTATTGTTCAAGCCGGCAATCATCTTCTTAACCTGCTTGGAAGACTTTCCACAGAAAGAACATCTTACTTTATCATCCGGTTTCATTGCCATCTTTACTTACTCTCCTTGGCTTCTTCACTTTTTGCACGCTTTTCAAAAATATGATCAACCAAACCATATTCGAGCGCCTGCTCTGCCGACATCCAGTGATCTCTCTCCGTATCTTCCATCACCTTCTCAAACGGCTGATTACAGTTCTCAGCGAGAATCTTCGCAAGATTTTTCTTCGTCCTTAAAATCCACTCTGCTGTAATCTGTATTTCCGTTGCCTGTCCCTGTGCACCGCCGGACGGCTGGTGAATCATGACTTCCGCATTCGGCAGAATCATACGCTTGCCTTTTGTACCTCCGGCAAGAAGAAATGCGCCCATGGAAGCCGCCATCCCTACGCAAATGGTAGAAACATCACACTTGATATACTGCATCGTATCATAGATTCCCATGCCGGCTGTTACCGATCCTCCCGGAGAATTGATATAAAGAGAAATATCTTTGTCCGGATCTTCCGACTCCAAAAAAAGAAGTTGGGCAATCACAAGAGATGCCGTATCACTGTTCACTTCGTCCCCCAGAAAAACAATTCGTTCATTCAGAAGTCTGGAGAAGATGTCATACGAACGTTCCCCTCTACTGGTGGATTGAATGACGTAAGGAATCGTCGTTATATTATTGGGAAATGAAAAATCTTTCATCGTTTACCTCCTTTAAATCCAATTCCGCTCCATCTTAACATAGAAGCAATCGATGCCCTATAAACTTCTGGTTTAAGCATCAAACGAGATATCGCACGCTTCGCGGCAGAGGCAGATACTCATTACGAACAAGATGCCTCAGGCTTCGCCTCACCACTTGTTTAGATAAAAAAGGAACCGTGAAATCCCTTCACAGTTCCTTTCTCTTCCGCACTGTAGAATCAATGCAAAAAATCGATACGAATCCTTCTGTCGGCAATTCTTCTTATTCTGCTTTTCCGGCCTTCTCAGCCTTCTCCGTTTTCTCCGCTTTTCCGGCTTTCTCGTCCTTCTTCGTCTTCTTTTCCGGCTTTACCAGCTTTGCTTTAGCAACAAGCTCATCAATCGTTGCCTGAATGTTCAACTCTCTCTTAATGGAATCCTTCTGCGAATCGGTTAACGTCTTCACGAAATCTTCCTTCTTCATCCGATACTGATCGCTGATTCTCTGCAACTCTTCCTCAAACTTATCCTCGGAAGCGGTAATCTTTTCTTTCTTCTGGATAGCATCCAGAACCAAAGAAGTCTTAATATTCTTTACAGCAGTCTCTCTCATCTGCGCTTTCAGGGAAGTCGGTGTCATACCGGTAATCTGCATATACTGATCCATCGGAATTCCCTGCTGTTCCATCCGTCTTCCATAATCGTAGAACATCTGATCCAGCTGTGTCGCAACCATCGGCTCCGGAAGTTCTACAGAAGCATTCTCCACAACCTTATCGACAACATGGTTCTCTACTTCCGAACTTGCTCTCTTCTCTTTCTCTTCTTTAATCTGCTTCTTTAAATCCTTCTTAAACTCATCCAGCGTATCGAATTCGGAAACCTCGGAGGCGAACTCATCATCCGCTTTCGGAACCTGCTTCTCCTTTACCCCTTTGACAGTAACCTTAAACAGCGCTTCCTTTCCGGCAAGATCCTTTGCCCCGTAGTTCTCCGGGAAAGTCACCTTCACATCCACGTGATCGCCGGCTTTCGCCCCAATCAACTGCTCCTCAAAACCGGGGATGAAGGTACCCGATCCAATCGTCAGGGGATAATCCTCTCCTTTTCCGCCGGCAAACTCCTTGCCATCTACGGAACCGACGAAATCAATGCTTGCAATATCATTCTTCTTAATTGCCCGATCCACATCAATCATTCTGGAGTTCTTCTCCAGTTCCCGATTCAGTCTCTCTGTAACTTCCTTTGCTGTTACGGAAACATCCGCCTTCTCCGCTTCTACACCGAAGTACTCTCCGAGTTTCACTTCCGGACGAACTGCCACCGTCGCGGTAAAGATCAAATCTTTCCCTTCCCCGATCTCAACGATATCAATTTCCGGACGGGAAACAATGTCCAAACCGGATTCCTCGGCCGCTTCCGGATAATGACGATCCAAAACCTCATTCAATGCCGCATCATAGAAAACCTGTGAACCATAGGCCTTTTCAATCATCTTCTTTGTCGCTTTACCCTTGCGGAATCCCGGTACATTATAACGGGACTTATTTTTCTGATAAGCCTTTTCTACTGCTTCATCGAACTCTTTTGCCGCTACCGTCACGGTAATCTTCGCCATATTTTTTTCAAGATTTTCTACTTTTACGCCCATTGCGCATACCTCCAAATCAATTTTTTGACGAGACATGCGCAAGCGCGCATAAAATCTCGTTCTGCCGGACTCCGCCACCGGCAGAGCTTACGATGGTAAAGTATAGCATTCCGTCGAAATTCTTGCAAGAAGAAGAGAAAAAAACGCTACAAGCCTATCTTTTTAAGGCTAAATCCGCATTACTGTGTCCCGCTTCCTCCGTGAGTTCTCTTCCAAACCATGCCGGTGCTTGAAACGCTTCCGCTTCTTCCACGGAAGAAAACTCGACTTCCGCATACATGAGTCCTCGGTATTCTCCCTGAAAGATATCCCACTCAATCGTATATTTTCCATAAGGAATGAAATATCGACGTTTCTTCAATAATCGTCCTTCCACCTTCTGCTCTAAGGTATGAAAAGCTTCTTCAGTAAGGGGCAGGTTATACTCCTCTCTTTGCAGAAGCCCTTTTCCTTTATAGCAAAGGACATACGCCGTACTCCCGTCGGATTGTTCTTCCTTTCGAATCCGCACTACCGGATGCACGCAGAGATAGCCCTGCACAAGATCCGCATAACGATAGATTTCTTTCCTCCGTTCCGGAAAAGAACGAAGACTCTCTTCCGTCACAAGCCACTTCCTTTCAATCTCCACTCCCATAGCGATACCGCCCTTCTTTAGCATTCACCGAAAGCGAAGCGTCTTTCTGCAAATGCATTCCGAACATTTTTTCTACAAACGAAAATGGTCACGCTTCGTGAGGATTCTTCCTTTAAAGTAAGAAAAAGACTGAGCCGCGCCCAGTCTTTTTCTACTTAACAAGAACTCTGCAAACCATAGTCTGTGATAAATGCTTACTCTTCTTCCTGTACGGCGGAGATGTCTACATCCGCTGTATCTCCATCCTCTTCCGGAAGCAATGCTTTCATAGAAAGAGAAATCTTATGATTATCAACATCGAGGTCAACAACCTTTGCCTCAATTTCCTGACCCGGGAGAAGTACATCTGACGGCTTGTTGACATGATCCTTGGAAATCTGAGAAACATGCAAAAGTGCGTCAATGCCCTTATCCAACTCGATAAATGCACCGAAATCGGTCATTCTGGCAACTTTACCCTTTACAATCTCGCCTACGGCGTACTTGCTTTCTGCATCCTTCCACGGATTCTCATCCGGGAACTTTCTGGTCAGTGCAATTCTCTCTCCACTGATTTCCTTAACCAGAACTTCCACTTCCTGTCCCGGCTTAAAGAGCTTCTTCGGATTTTCGATTCTGCCCCAGCTCATTTCGGAAATATGTAAGAGTCCGTCAGCTCCGCCAAGATCGATAAACGCACCGAAATCGGTCAGATTCTTTACTACACCGGTACGAACATCGCCTTCCTTCAACTCTGCAAAGAGCTTATCGTGCTGTTCCTTCTTCTGCGCAGACATAATCTGCTTTCTGTCTCCGATGATTCTTCTCTTGGCAGGATTAAACTCGGTAATAACAAACTGAATATCCTGTCCCTGATATTTATTCAAATCTCTCTCAAAACTGTCGGATACCAAAGATGCCGGAACGAAAATCCTTGCACCGTCTACCTCGACGTTCAATCCGCCCTTTACAACCTGTACTACCTTTCCGGTCAGAACGGCATTCTCTTCGAATGCTTTTCTAAGTTCCTCGGAAGCCTTGGACTGTAAAGCGTCTCTATGAGAAAGAATAACCTGTCCTTCTCCGTCATTGACCTTCTTAACCTTACATTCAATCTCATCTCCAACCTTTACTACGGTTGTAAGATCTAACTGATTGTCTGCGCTGTAATCGCTTCTGGTCATGATACCATCGGACTTGTATCCGATGTTCAATGCGATTTCATCCGGCTTAACACTGATAACCGTTCCTGTAACGATTTCTCCTGCATGAACCGATTTTAATGATTCTTCAAGCATTTGTTCAAAACTCACTTCTGACATAAGTTAGAACCTCCTCTATAATTTCTTTCGGGGTGCTTGCCCCTGCTGTGATACCTACGTTGCGAATCGCTTCATCCGAGTTGAATTTGAGATCTTTCACCGTTTGTATCAGCTGGGTATTAGGACAAATCGCCTTGCATATCTCATATAACTTTTTCGTGTTAGATGAACTGCTCCCACCGATGACTATCATAGCATCGGACCTGCCAGCTAATTCTTTTGCTTCTGACTGCCGTTCGAAAGTTGCGTTGCAAATCGTATTGATAACAGAAGTATGATACCCCTTTTTTTTAAAAGTTTCAAGAACTCTTTTGAATTTATCAATGTGGAAAGTTGTTTGTGCTACCACAAAAATCGCTTTCCCATTTCCATCCGGTAATTTCTCTACCTCTTCTATATCTTTAAGAGCTGTGACATCCCCTTCACCCCAGCCAAGTATCCCCTGAATTTCCGGGTGTTTCGGATCTCCCATGACAATGACGGATTCGCCTCTTTTGCTATGTTCCCGCACCAGTTTCTGAATCTTCTGTACAAAGGGACAGGAACTGTCTACAATACGGAGTCCACGTGCTTTTAAGATATCGTAAATTTCTTTCCCCACGCCGTGTGCACGAATCACGACAATTCCTTTTTGCAGATTTCTAAGCTCGTCCAAATCTTTGAGTACCGTTACACCGCGTGACTCCAAGTCTTCCACAATTTTCTCATTGTGCACTATTTCTCCATAGGTATAGATGGGCAGTCTCTCTTTTTCCTCTTTTTCCCGCTCTTCCTCTAAGACTTCATACACTGTATCAACCGCTCTCTCCACACCAAAGCAGAAACCGGCACTTTCCGCGAGGCATACCGTAAGCTTACTCACTTTTTCCCTCTCTCTCCTCCTTTTTCCTATTCCTTGTTTTCTACAATATAAGACAGCATCGTATCAATCACTTCCTCTATATCCATAGCGGAACTATCCACAAGGATAGCGTCTTCGACCTGTTTCAAGGGCGCAACTTCGCGCTGCATATCCCGCTCATCCCTTTTCCGCACATCCCGCAGCACGTCCTCATACTCCGATTTCTCCCCTTTTTCCTGTAATTCTGCCGTCCTTCTTCTCGCACGGACTTCCGGAGACGCCGTCAGAAAGAACTTTTTATTCGCATGGGGAAGTACAACCGAGCCGATATCCCTCCCGTCCATAACACAGGAATGCATGGCTGCCACATTTCTCTGAAGATCCAGAAGTTTCTCCCGAACCGCCTTGTACTGCGAGATAATCGATGCTCCTTCACCAATTTCCTCTGCACGAATATACGCTGTTCTGTCCTTTCCGTTGCAAAGGACCTTCTGTACCCCTTTATCATAAAGAAGTTCTACCTGAATTTCCGGAAGGCTGACTGTAACTGCCTTTTCATTTTGGAAGGGAACCCCTTTTTCAAGAAGCCCGTAAGCCAGTCCGCGATATAAGGCTCCCGTATCCACATAATAATACCCGAGACTTTTGGCAAGCGCTTTCGCAATCGTAGATTTTCCTGCCCCCGCAGGTCCGTCAATAGCAATAGAATACGGCATTTCATCCTCCTTTATGCTGAAAATAGAATCAAAGCAGCGCCTCTCCCGCGGACTTTCCGGCAAGATATCCCGTAGAGAAGGCAATTTGCATATTATACCCTCCGGTATAGGCATCCACATCCAGTACCTCTCCCGCAAAATAAAGACCCGGAACGGCTTTTACCTCCAGACTTTTCTTCGAAAGAGCCCGCGTGTCGACGCCTCCCTTCGTCACTATCGCTTCTGTGAACGGTCCTGTCCCCGAAATCGGGAAAGACAGTTCGTGAAAAGCGCTTAGAACCTTCTTTCGCTCCTCTTTTTTACATTCCGAAGCGCGTTTTTCAACCGGAACCCCTTGCTTTTCCAGTCTTCTGCAAAGGAAGGGAAAAAGCTGCTGCGGTAAATGCGCCTTTATCAGAGCCTTAATAGGTTCTTTCCCTCTCTTCTCGCATTCCAGAAGAAAATCGGCATCAAATGCGGGTACTTCCCCTTTCAAATCAATCGACAGCGTAAACTTTCCAATCTCCGCTTGATGAATCTGAGGAGAAAGTTCCGCCGAAAGAGATAAAATGGTGGGGCCCGCTACGGCATCTTTCTGAAAATAGACTTCTCCACTCTTCTTTCCGTACAGTTTCCTTTTTTCATCTAAAACCGAAACGACAACATTCTTCAGCTTTAAACCGGATAAGGCATAAATATCCTCAGATAACACTTCCAGCTTTACAAGGGAAGGATAACAGGCTGTCACCGGAATGGAAAACGCTTTGGCAAAGTGGTAGCCGTCCCCCGTGGAACCGGTAGAAGGATAAGAAAGCCCCCCTGTTGCCAGAATCAATTTCTTACAAAAGAGCTCTTTTCCTCCGACATTACAGAGGAATCCTTCATCTCTCCTCTTTATCGCCTTCAAAGTTCTATTGCACTCTACAGAAACTTTCGCTTCTTTTAAAGCGCGTTTCAATGCATCCGTTATGGAATACGCTTTATCACTCCTCGGAAAAACTCTTCCTCCCCGCTCTTCTTTCAAAGGGCAGTCGAGCCCTTCGATAAAGCGCATCAAATCCGTATTATTAAAAACGTGAAAAGCGGGATAAAGGAAGCGGGGGTTCGAGAGCACATGCTCCAGAAACCGCGCTTCCTCGCAAGTATTGGTCAAGTTTCCTCTTCCTTTTCCCGTAATAAAAAGTTTCTTTCCCAGTTTCTCATTCTTTTCTATCAGATGAATCTCTGTGGAAGGATTCGCTTTTCTTGCAGAGATGGCAGCCATCATTCCGGCAGGTCCGCCTCCCACGATGAAGATATCTGTCTTTTCTTTATCCAAGCTTTTCTCCCTTTTCCTGTTTTGCAGGACTTACCGACAGAACAAACATATTATAAATTGCCCGAATCGCCGCCTCGAAGTTCTCATTCTTTACGCCGATAATAATGTTGTACTCGGAGGACCCCTGGTCAATCATCTTGATATTGATATACTCATGTGCCAAAGCAGAGAAAATTCTTCCTGCAACACCGCGAGAAGACTTCATTCCTCTTCCTACAACCGCAATTAAAGCAAGATCCGACTCCAATTCAATGAGATCCGGGGTCACCGCTCTCTGAATCCCCTGCAAAACTTTCTGCTCATGCGACTCCAGCTCCTCCTGATGGATAAAGAGTGTCAGGGTATCGATACCGGATGGCGTATGTTCAACAGAAATACCGTTCTCTTCAATCACGGATAAAACCTTTCGAATGAATCCAATCTCCGAATTCATCATTGCTTTCTCAATGTTGATAGAACAGAAATGCTTCTTTCCTGCGATTCCCGTGATGATGAAACGGGGCTTTTTTAAGGTATTCGCCACAATCATCGTTCCATGATCCTGCGGAGAATTGGTATTTAAAATCTGAATCGGAATGCCTTCCTTCCGAACAGGGAAAATAGCATCTTCATGAAGAACTCCCGCACCCATATAACTCAACTCCCGAAGTTCTTTATACGTAATGTAGTCAATCACTTCCGGATTCGATACAATATGGGGATCTGCAACCAAAAATCCGGAAACATCCGTCCAGTTTTCATATAAATCCGCATACACTGCCGCAGCAATCAAAGAGCCGGTCACATCTGAGCCGCCACGACTAAAGGTAATGACTTCTCCTTTGTCATTGACCCCGTAAAATCCCGGAATCACCGCATATTCCACTGCGGAAAGCAGTTCTTTCGAGACCTCTTCGGTCTTTTTAAAATCACAGCCTTCTTCCGAGAAGAAAATCAATTTCTCCGCATCGATAAAGGGAAAACCGAGGTACTCCGCCATTACCTTCGCATTGAGAAACTCTCCCCGTGACGCCGCATAATCCCGACTGGCTCCGGAAAGCAGCCGTTTCACAATCTCCTGAAATTCCGTCTCTAAAGAAAGCGAAAGGGACAGTCCGTCAAGGATCTCCTGGTAGCGCTTCTGAATCTTCTCCAAGAGTTTTTCCACTTTTCCGTCTGCACTTTTCTTTCCCTCTGCACCGTCCTTTTTCTCCTGCACCGCTTCATACAAAGAAAGGAACAGGTCTGTTACTTTCGTATCCTTACTGTTTCTTTTTCCCGGTGCGGAGACAATGATATACTTTCGGTCCCGGTCAGATAGAACAATGTCTTTTACTTTCTTGAATTGTTCACTGCTGGCGCAGGAACTTCCGCCGAATTTTGCCACTTTCACCATAGCGCTCACTACTCCTTTTTTTACTCATTCCGGATTGCCGCAAGAGGACTCAGTTTCATTGCCCGAACAGAGGGGAAATACCCCGAAAGCATCCCTACAAACATGGCAAAAGCAATCCCGAAGAGGGCAAGCCAGGGAGGAATAGAAGAAATATTTCCTCCGCCTCCTTCCGTCAAAGAATCCACCATGCTACTGCCTTCCTGCGCAATCAGATTGATGATGAAAGACACACAATAGCTTAACGCGATGCCGACGATGCCGCCTAAAATACCGATAACGGCAGACTCCGCAAGAAACATATTTCGAATATCTCCCATATCACAGCCCAAAACCTTCATCACGCCGATTTCCTTGGTTCGTTCGAAGATGGACATCATCATAGTATTCATGATACCGATTGCCGCTACAAGTAAGGAAACCCCGCCGATTCCGCCGAGAACGAGCTGCGTTGTCTTGATTTGCTCCTGTGCCTGTTTTAACCACTCCACCTGCGAATAACAGGAATAGCCCATATCGGTAATTTGTTTCTGCACCTCTGCGACATTGTTCATATCATCCACAAAGACATACGCCTGGTCATAGGAATAATACCGCAGCGGTTTTCCGTTTTTTCCCGTTTTGGGATCGGGAACCAGGTTCTTCTTATAGATCTTCTTTAAGAAAGTCTTCAAACTGTCCAAATCCGCATAAACATAGCTGGAATCTTCACTATACTCCTCACTACTGCCTTCCATAATACCGGCCGTTTTCAGGATGTATTTCTTTTCCGGTTTTTTCTGCTCGCTATCGTTTTCTCCCCCATCCGTTTTACTCACGCCGCTACTCGCAGAGGCGGTCGTATTCTCCGGAAACACATAAAACAGGGTATCCTTTACCGGATCAATCGTGTAATTCTTGTCCCAGTTCTTAGCCTTATGAAAAGAGCTTGAAACCGTATTGCCGTAAACCAGACTGAGTTCGGGATCGCCGGCCTTCGGAATGTGTCCGGCTTTCAATTTCATTTCTTTAAAGTAGGCCTGTGAAACGCCGCGAATCGAATAATCTCCTTCCAGAGCGCCGGTCTTCGCGGTAACCGGTACTTCCAGACAGGGGGAAACCCCGGTGACATGGGGAATGGAGAGGAAAGAATGAATACTGTCATCCGTGAGTTCTACCGCCTTCTGTGCACTTTTTCCCATCCCGCCATAGTTCGTGATATTAATTTTTGTGAGAGATCCGGAACTCTGAAATGAACGTAAAAGACTCTCACTCATCCCGAGCCCCAGGCTCACCATCACGACGATGGAAGCGGTACCGATGACTACACCGAGAACGGTGAGTAAAGTACGCACCTTTCTTCTTCTTAAGTTGGAAATGGCGAGAAGAAATAAATCCTGCAATTTCATTATTTTTTCTTTCCTTTTCTCTTCTTTACGACAAACAGAATCACTCCGAGAACCAGTACTGCCGGAACCGCAAAGAGAAGGGAACTCGTCTTCTTCTTTTCCTTCGGATTCGGCTCTGCAGCTTCTCCCGTATCGAGTCCGTTATCCGGCGCCTCCGCCGTTACCGTCAAATTAATTTCCGTCTTTTCCGTAAACTTGTTTCCGTTCACATCTTCATATTGAATTTCTACCGGGATTGTCGTATCCTCTCCCGTCTCTTTGACGGCTGAAAGCATAACATCGACATTTCCCGTCTCTCCCGGTTTAATGTTTCCTACATACGCAGTTGCTTTTTTTATGTAATCACTTTCAAAAACTGCCGTCACATTGTATAGAATAACCTTTCCGGTATTGTTGATTCCGAACATGGCGTCGGACTCACTTCCCACTGCAACGGATTCCGGTGTCACACTAAAGTTCGAGAAACCCATCCGCGCTGTTTGATTTACAGGGATATCAATATCCACCTTTTCTTCGGCATTCTTAAATTCCGGAGAATCATATTTCTCATTGATGGTCATCACATACGACTTGGGATCCACTCCCGCTCCTGCCCGAACCTTCATACTGATCTCCGTCTCCGCTCCTGCGGCAAGAGAGTTCACCACGAAGGTATTGGCTCCGTCTGCAATCGAGAAAACTGCGGCATCCTGACTCTTTTCGGAAGTAAGCGTAAAAAGGATATTGCTGGCCGCAATAGAGGTGGAAGCATTCTTCATGGTCAGAATCAGCTTGAAATCTTTTCCGGCATAAACCTGCTCCGGCTCCGTGCGATACTTACTGACAATAAGTCTCGCCTTCGTTCTGTCGTTTGCATTGAAATCACCGGCCTTATCCTTTGCTTCTTCCTGAATCATAGTACTGTTTCGTACATTGACATAGAAGGAATAATCATCCGTAGTGGATACATTGCCTCCGGGAGCCACTTTATAACTTACCGTGTAGGAAAGAGGATAGTATCCGCTTGCCGTATTGGATTTAATGGCCATCGAATAACTCGGGCTCACCGTTTCTCCCGGCTTCACCACCGCATATTCCCGGTCATAATTGGATTCATTAATGGCAAAAGGAAAGTCTTTCTGTGCTTCCGCCTTTGCATTTGCCGTCAACTGCACAGCTTCCTTCTCTGCGAGCGAAGTATTAAGCTTGATCTTCACATCATACAGTGTGTTCTTACTCTGGTTCCGGAAGTTCACGGAATAATTCATCACGGACGGATAGTTTCCGGAAGGCGTCAATTGATTTTCTCCCACCACAAAACTTTTTTCCACAATCTTTGTTCCGGAGCTCTTCACTTCTCCGCTTTCCGTAATGAAGACGTTGACAAACTCGGTTCTGTTCTGCTCCTTTCCGTTTGAATCCGTATACCAGATGGTAAAGGGCACGCCAAAATATCCGTCACTAGTATTTCCTGCGCTATCCTTCATCTTCAAGGCATCGGCACGAACATTGACTTTAAAGTTCAGTTCCTTATATTCTCCCTTTTTCAAACTGGAAAGGGTCTTTTCCTGGGTAAAAAGCGAGGCATTTACTTCGAAAGGATAGACACCGCCATCGACAGGATAAACATAATTTAAACCGTTCTTATAGGCATTGTTCTTTCCGGCTTTGTACCCTTCATCCCAGGCATCTTTCTGTGCTTCTCCCTGTTCATCGCCATCCCCGGCATTCTTATAGGGGTTGTCTTTGTTCGTCTTTACCGGACTGTTATTCGTTGTCAGGTAACTCTGATCGTTCGATAGACGAACCCGCACATTCTTGATTTCATCACTGTTCGGATTTGCGAGTCCATTCACGCCGTTGTATCCGACGCGAACTTTCACCTCCATCTCCTGCCCGGGATAGCCGGTCGGCATATCCTGTGCATCATGGAAGAACGTGTTCAAATTGGTGTTCACATAGGACGCATAGCTGTGCTTTTCCCCTGCGAATACAAGCAAAAAGGAAAGGCAAAGAAGAAGAACCAGAGCTGCACGTAAGTTCTTCAGTCCGCAGGAAAGAAAGCTTCCATGCGGGTCTTTTCCGACTCGGAAAACACTGTCCATAAAATACCGCTTATTTCGATTCTTCCGCTTCATTTTCCTTCTCCTCTTCCTCCAAAGGATGAACCACCGTATAAGGTCGCTCTCCGTTTTCCTTTACAATTCTTTCCTCTATCGCGCTGTCTTTTCGGATAACCGTCTCTACAATCCGCCCGTCCACTATGCGAAGTTGCCTATCGGACCAGGACGCGATATGCGGATCATGGGTAACCATGATCAAGGTTTTATTCTGTTCTTCCACAATCTTTCTAAGGAGGCTGAGAACCTCCTCTGTCGTATGAGAGTCCAGATTTCCCGTCGGCTCATCGGCAAAAATAATCTCCGGCTCAATCACCAGAGCACGGGCAATACCGACTCGCTGCTGCTGTCCGCCGGACATCTGGTTCGGGGTGTGTTCCGCTTCCTTCGCAATGTTCATCAGCTCCAGATAATGCATCGCCGCTTCATTTCTTTCTTCTTTTCCAACTCCTCTAAACATAAGCGGCATGGCAACATTCTCCACCGCATTCATAAAAGGAATCAGATTGTAACTTTGAAAGATAAACCCAACGTGATTTCGTCGAAAGCGTACCAGTTCCGCCTCATTCATCTTATCGATTTCTTCTCCGGCAATGAGAATCTTGCCGCTACTCGGTTTCTCCAGCCCCGCAAGCATATTTAAGCAAGTGGACTTTCCGGATCCGGAAGTGCCGACGATAGCAATAAACTCTCCCTGATAGATATCAAAGTCCAGCCCGTTTAAGGCATGCACTTCATTTTCTCCTATGACAAAGACTTTTCGCAAATCGCGCACCGAAATAATCGGTTCCATACTTTCCCTTTCTAAGAACAGACCTGAAAATCTATAAAAAGTCGCTCTTTCTTATGGACAGAAAAAGCGACTCTTTCGTTACAGCTGCTTATGCCTGATCTTTTCCGTTTATGGAATTATACTTCGGAACCAGGACTTCCTTACCGCCCATATAGGGCTGTAATGCCTTCGGCACGGTAACCGTTCCATCCTTCTGAAGATGGTTCTCCAGGAACGCAATGAGCATTCTGGGCGGTGCTACGCAAGTATTGTTCAAGGTAAAGGCGAGATGGTTCTTTCCATCCTCCCCTTTGATCCGAATCTTCAATCTTCTAGCCTGCGCATCTCCCAGATTCGAGCAGGATCCGACTTCAAAGTACTTCTTCTGTCTCGGGGACCAAGCCTCCACATCACAGGACTTCACTTTCAAATCAGCCAAATCGCCGGAACAACATTCCAGTGTTCTTACCGGAATATCCAAACTGCGGAAGAAATCGACCGTATTCTTCCAAAGCTTATTGTACCAGTCCATCGCCTCTTCCGGTTCACAAACCACAATCATCTCCTGCTTCTCGAACTGATGAATCCGGTACACTCCTCTTTCTTCAATCCCATGCGCTCCCTTCTCTTTCCGGAAGCAGGGGGAATAAGAGGTCAGCGTAAGCGGAAGGGAAGACGCCGGCAAAATCTGATCGATAAAACGCCCAATCATGGAATGCTCGGAAGTGCCGATCAAGTAGAGATCTTCTCCTTCAATCTTGTACATCATGGCATCCATTTCCGCAAAGGACATCACGCCGTCAACCACTTTGGAGCGAATCATATAGGGCGGAATGACATAGGTAAATCCTCTGTCAATCATAAAATCTCTGGCATAAGAAAGAACAGCGGAATGAAGGCGTGCCATATCGCCAACGAGGTAGTAGAAACCGTTTCCGGCAACTCTTCCCGCACTGTCCAAATCCAGGCCGCCAAAGCTTTCCATAATATCCGCATGATAAGGAATGGGATAATCCGGAACAAGCGGCTCTCCAAAGCGCTCGTTCTCCACATTACAGCTGTCATCCTTTCCAATCGGTACGGAAGGATCAATCATGTTCGGAATCACCATCATGCGCTTCAAAATTTCTTCCTGTAAAGAGGGTTCCTTCTCCTCCAACTCGGCGAGTCTCTTCGAGAATTCGGCAACCTCCGCCTTGACTTTCTCCGCTTCTTCCTTCTCTCCCTTAGCCATCAAGGCGCCGATTTGCTTGGAAACCTGATTTTTCCTACTGCGAAGCTCATCCGCTTCCATCTGTACTTTTCTGGCTTCCACATCGAGATTAATGACCTCATCAACAAGGCACAATTTCTCGTCCTGAAACTTCTTTTTGATATTCTCCTTGACTAAATCCGGATTCTCTCGCACAAATTTTATATCTAACATACTGTTCCTCCTTTTCCTCTTCACGGTCACTTAAATATAAACTGAACTGCCATCTTTTTCAAGTTCGTGTTCTTTTCCTTATGCCTCTCTTTTCTATAAAAGACGATTCAGGCTCTGTACCTGCTTTGCAATTTCCTTTTTACAGCGAAAAACGGAGGAACCGGCAACGATAAAGTTTGCCCCGCTCGCTACGATTTCCGGAAGATTCGCGTTCCCTACACCGCCATCGATTCCGATTTCCAGTTCGATGCCGCGCGAAAGTGCCATGGCTCTCAGCTTCTTTACCTTCTCGAGCGTATAGGGTATAAACTTCTGTCCGCCAAAGCCGGGATTGACGCTCATCAAAAGAATATAGCTGCACTTCGGCAGAATCTCTTCCAGGAAAGTTACCGGTGTGGCAGGATTCAAGGCAATTCCCGCTTCCATCTGTAAGTCTTTAATTGCCTCCAGCGCGCGGTCAACGTGAGGGGTCGCTTCAAAATGGAAACTCACTCTGTCCGCCCCCGCTTCCTTGCAGGACGCCAAATAGAAGTCCGGATTCGTCACCATAAGATGAACATCAAAGAAAGCTTTTGATTGCTTTCGAAGAGCGGAGACAACATTTACCCCGTAAGAAAGGTTCGGTACAAAGTGTCCATCCATGATATCAAAGTGAAAGCTCTCCGCACCGGCATCCTCTGCCAGGCGAAGATCCTCTGCCAGGGCGGAGAAATCTGCCGCTAAAACGGAGGGAGACAATCTATTTTTCATTTTCATCACTCCTTTGTAAGAAATAAAAAGCGGGGAATTCCGCACTACCTCCGCTCTGACACAAGCTCTTCATATAACTTCTTATAACTTTCATAGCGAAGAGAAGGAATCTTTCCTTCCGACACGGCACGCTTCACAGCACAGTCTATCTTTCTTTCCCCGATATGTACACAGCTGTTATAGTGGCAAAATTGCCTGTACTCCTCAAATTCCGGATAGAAAAAACGAAGGTTCTCCGGACTGATCTCCGGCGGAAAAAGAGAGGTAAAGCCCGGCGTATCCAGGACATAACTGTCTTCATCCAAAGCAAAAAACTCCGCGTGCCTTGTGGTATTCTTTCCTCGAAGAATCTTTTCGGAAAGCGAACCGGTTTCCATTTTTTCTTCCCCGAGAAGAAGATTGATCATCGTAGACTTCCCCACTCCGGACGGTCCGGAAAAGACGCTTGTCTTTCCTTTTAGAAGTGGTCGAATCTTCTCTTCCTCCTTCTCTTTATTTCCCTGAAAGAAATAAACCGGAATTCCCGCGCCGCTATAGTTTTCTTTCACGCTTTGGAGAAAATCACATTCTTCTCCGGATTCCTCTTCCAGCAAATCCATCTTGTTAAAGAACAAGAGGCAGGGAATCTCCCGCACCATGAGGTGAAGAAGAAAGCGATCAATCAGAGGAAAAGAGGGGGCGGGATTCTTTACCGAAAAGACAAGAACAGCCTGGTCTACATTACTCACGGGCGGTCTTAAAAGGGCATTCTTTCTTGGCAGAATCCGCAGAATCTGTCCTGTACACTCTTTTTCACTGTCCGGCACTTCTACCATCTCTACCATATCTCCCACCATGGGTTTTTCTTTGGTATTGCGAAAGCCCCCCTTCGCGTGACACTCAAAGACTCTCCCTCCGGAATGGACATAGTAAAAACCGCCTACCCCTTTAATGATTTTCCCAAGCATATTATCCCTCCGGGTGGAAATCCAGGTCATAGGACGCAAGCACATGGTCATTTTCCGCATCCACGACTTCGATGGTTCCCTTGGACAATCCGCTCGCACCGACGATGCGACTCAAGCTCAACTGCATCTCACTGCCAAGCTGATAAGAACGGGGCGCCTGGATCGTGGTGTAGCGCGATTCTCCATTGATTTCCTGCCTGAGGTAAACAACGACAAGGACAACCCCTTGTACACCCGGACCACCACTTCCGATATTCACACTTTGGTTGATGCTGGATACCCAGGCTTTCTCGCCGGAATTGTTCGCCTTTCCGCTTTGCCCGCTGCTGACCGTCAGGGAAACACTTTGCCCTTTCTCTACATAGGTATCTTTCGCCACGCTTTGGCTCATGACATGATCCTTTTCCGTAGTCGAGCTCGAAACATAAGTAATGTTCCCGACTACAAGACCCAGGCTCTGCAACTGGTCAATGGCATCATCCTCACTCAGTCCAAGGAGACTCGGCATCGCCACCAGATTCGCATTACTTCCGCTACTGACCGTGATTTCCAGATTTCCGCTGTCCTTCGTACTCGCTTTATTCGTACGGATAACATAGCCTTTCGGCACAGTATCGGACGGCTCTTCTTTCAAGGTATAGGCAACGTTTCTTTCCTTTAATTTTTCTTCCAAATCCACAGCAGACATCTTTTGCAGGGAACTCAGGTCTTCCGGATTCTTCGGATCATAGAATTGGATTACTTCGCTTCCTTTGGAAACGGTGGCGTAGACCCGGCTGTGGCTGTTATACTTTCCGGCGGGATAGGAGATAATCTGCCCCTCACTATAGTCATCCGAAAACTCTTCCTTGTCCTGATAAATCCGGATATCATAGTCCTTTAGAAGCTCTTCCGCTTCCGGAATCGTCTTTCCCACAATCTCCGGAAGTAAACTGTCCAAAGCGGAAATGGTAATGGCAACCTGGGAACTCTCTTCTGTCGTTTTTTCCGAAGTCTTACTTTCCTCCGATAAGCTGTGTACCGAACGAAGTGCTCCTACTACCTTGTATCCCAAAAAGAGAAAGACCGCTACAATCAGGATCACGGCTGCCGCTGCCATCCCCTTATACAGATTGCTGATTCCCCGGTCCAACCCGTTTCTTCCGATAAGACGCTTCTTTCCGCTCTCCTCCCGGTCTGCGAGAAATCCCCCCTCGGGGTCTTCCAGTGCAAGCCGTAAATCTTCTCCCATATCCGCGATACTCTGGTAACGCAGGGATGCTTTCTTCTGCATTCCCCTCCAAACAATATAATCCAGTGCGGGAGACAAGTCTTTTACGCTATCGCGAATCCTCGGAATCGGATCCTCCAGATGGGAAAATACGACCGCCATTGAATTCTCCCCCGCATAAGGCACCGTACCGGTAAGCATCTCATACAGCGTGCAGGAAAAGGAATAGATGTCCGAACGGGCATCACTCACTCCATGCCTCGCCTGCTCCGGGGAAATATAGTGCACGGATCCCATAACCGCCGTATTCACCGTCTCCTGGCTGGCAGCACGGGCGATGCCGAAGTCGGCAATCTTCACTACGCCTTCCGTACTGATAATAATGTTCTGCGGCTTAATATCCCGATGAACAATCCCCATCTTATGTGCGAGGTCTATCCCGTCAATCAATTGCAGCGCAATGCCTATCGCCTCTCTCTCCGGAATTCTTCCCTTTCTCTGGATAAATGTTTTCAGGGTAATTCCTTCAACCAGTTCCATCACAATAAAGTGGAGCTTTCCTTCATCCACGGTATCGAAAGTAGAAACGATATTTAAGTGATTGAGCTTTGCCGCCGCCTTTGCCTCATCCTGAAACTTCCGGACAAACTCGGCATCCTCTGCGAATTCCTCTTTCAAAACCTTGATTGCTACAATTCTCCCTAATTTGATGTCTTCCGCTTTATAGACATAACTCATCCCGCCTTCGCCGATCAGCTCTTCTATCCTGTATCGCTCCTGAAGCAGGGTTCCTTTCTCCATTTTCATCTCTCCCTACTCCTTTCCGAAAGGGTCTACCAGAATCAGCGCAATATTATCTTTTCCCCCGTTAATATTTGCTAAATCAATCAATGCTTCCCCTTTTTCCGCTAAAGCGGAATCATCTTTTAAAATCTGTGCCATACTCTCATTGTCCACCATATTGCTTAAGCCATCGGAGCAGAGGAAGAAGAGGTCTCCCTCCATCAGTTCTTCTTCAAAAAAATCCACATGGAGTTCCTTCTCCGTCCCCACCGCCCGCGTAATATAATTCTTATGCAGGAGGTAGTCCTTCGACCCCCGAATCATCTGGCCTCTTTCAATCATCTCTTCCACGTAACTGTGATCTCTCGTTAACTGCTTTAAGCGATTCTTTCTGAAAAGATACGCCCTGCTGTCTCCCACATTCGAAACATAGAGCAGGGACCCGTCAAAAAATGCGGTAACCAGGGTACTTCCCATTCCCCGTAGATTGAAATTGTTCTCCGAAAGACAATAGAGCTCTCCGTTAATCCGCTGAATCGAATCTCTGAGCAGGCGTAACGGACTGTCCGATGCACTATCCTTCATAACAGATACCAAGCTCTCCACAAGATAACGGGAGGCATAGTCTCCCGCTTTATGTCCGCCCATTCCGTCTGCCAGCAAAAAAAGATTGGGAAAAACACCCAGACTATCCTTCGTAGCGAAGAGAAAGTCCTGGTTCATTTTTCTCATCTTTCCCTGATCTGTCTTCGCAAAAAATCGCATCAGCCCGTTCCTTCCTTCTTAGTTCTTTTCTCTTCTTTCTTCCAGCTCAGCGTCCCGTCTCAATTGTCCGCATGCTCCCGAAATATCCGCACCCATTTCTCTTCTAATGGTACAGCTTATTCCCTGCTTTTCAAGTCCTTCTTGAAAGCGCATGATTCTCTTCCGATCCGGTGCCGCAAAATCTCTTTCTTTGATCGGGTTGACCGGAATCAGATTCACGTGGGTCGGAAAATGTTCCCCCTTCTTTTTCAAGAGAGAAACGAGGGCTGCCAAATCCTCCTTCCCGTCGTTCACCCCGAGAACCAGCGCATACTCAAAACTCACTCTTCTTCCGGTCTTTTGAAAATAGAAACGAACCGCATCCATCACTTCGGAAAGGGGATAGCGATTGGCAATCGGCATGATTTTCTTTCGCTTTTCATCGGTCGGGGCATGAAGGCTCAGTGCCAGTGTGATCCCGAGATTCTCTTCTGCCAGCTTTAAAATCCCCGGTACGATACCGCAGGTAGAAAGCGTGATATTCCGCATCGATAGATTTCGCCCGATTTTGCCTCCGATAATATGGAGAAAATGAAGCACTTCGTCGTAGTTATCCAAAGGTTCTCCGGAACCCATTAAGACGATGTTTGACACCTTCTTCCCGCTGATTCGCTCGATTTCCACAATCTGCCCGAGCATTTCTCCGGCAGTGCAGTTCCTCGCCAGACCGGAAAGCGTGGAAGCACAAAAAGCACAGCCCATCCTGCATCCTACCTGTGTGGAAATACAAGCCGTATTGCCATGATGATAACGCATCAGAACCGACTCGATCCGATGTCCGTCAGAAAGGGTAAAGAGGAATTTCTCCGTTTCATCCAGTTTCGAGAGATAGTGCCTGTAAAGGCACGGTAAAGAAAGCGTGAACTCCTTCTGCAAGGCTTCCCGCACATTCTTCGGAAGATTCAACATTTCCGAAAAATCCTGTACGTCCTTCTCCATCACCCAGCGATAAATCTGCTCTGCCCTATAGACAGGAAAATGATGGGCAAGAACCCATTCTTTCAACTCTTTCTCTTCCAAATCCCTTAGGTTTCGCATCGCACTCTCTCCACTTTTTTATGTCTCACGAATAAAACTTGCATAATAGAATCCGTCTCCCGGTTCTCCCGGAAGAAATTTCTTTTCTTTCTCCAGACGGAACGGGAAATGCCGCAAGATATAGTCCCGGTTATCCTCATTCTCTTCCCTTGTCAAAGTGCAGGTGGAATAGATGAGCTGCCCTCCCGGCTTGACATACGAAGTAACCGTATCCAGAATCTCTCTTTGCAGTTTCTGCAAAGAAATAACCCCTTCTTTTGAAAAATGAAGCCGTAAATCCGCTTTCTTCCCCAAAACACCAAGTCCGGAACAGGGTACATCCGAAAGCACAAGATCCAGCTTTCCCTCTTCCGGTAAGAAACGGGCATCTTTTTTTCTGGCATCCCAAGCGGAAATCTCCATATTCTTTAAGTTTAAGCGCTTTCGATTCTCTTCAATGAGATGGATTTTATCCTCTTTTTCATCCCGCGCATAAACGATTCCGCTTCCCTCTAAAAGTTCTGCGATATGACAGGCTTTCCCGCCGGGAGCGCTACAGCAATCCAGTACTCTCGCGCCCTTATGAAGATGCGCCGCTTTCGCCACCTCCTGCGAAGAAAAATCCTGTACGCTCACTCCTCCGGATAAGAAACGCTCCTCTTTGAAAATATTTCCGGAAACCTTCTCTCCCTCTCCTTTTTCATTGCGAATATAAAAACCGCTGTCGGCTTGAAGAAACGCTCTTGCCATCCGCATCGTTTCTTCTAAGCCATATTCTTCTTTCAGATAAGAAAATATCTCCTCGGGCAGCGCCGCACCGATAGCATCCTCCGCATGCTGATTCGAAAGAATGGCGAGCAAGTCTTCTTTATTCTCGCTGATTCGCCTTAAAACCGCATTTGCAAAAGGAACAAGCCCCTGCAACTTCCTTTTCTTCAGATATTTCAGACTCTCATTAATGGCCGCATGGGGAGGAATCTTATCCATAAAAAGAAGTTGATAAGCGGAAAGTCGAAGGGCTTCTAATACACGGGGTTTTATCTTCTTCAGCGGCGTATTCGAATAGCGGGCAATACAATCATCCAGTTGGATATAGCGTTCCACCGTCCCGTGACTGAGCCGGGTAATCAACGCACGCTTACTGTCGTCAAAATAAGGATAGGATGAGAAGGCGCGCTGCAAAGCGAGGTGCAAGAAGACTCCTTCCGTAAAAACAGCATGAAGCAAGTCCAGAACGACTTCTCTTTCTGTCTTCCTCTCTCTTTTTGTCTTGTCTTCCTCTTTTCTTTCCACTGTTTCCCTCATTCTTACCGCTTATAGATTGTGCTTTTCCTGTATCTTCGGAATCGGATAGCCATGAAGGAAATCCCAAGCCTCCATCCGTTTCTTTCCTTCTACTTGCAGTTCTTTCACTTCCAAAATGCCTTTTCCCGTAGTGACATAAAGGCGCTTCTTGTCTTTACTGCAATAAAACCGTCCATTTTCTCCCTGCGGAAAATAAGCGGAACAGTCCTCTTCACCAAAAAAAGACTGTACTTTCTCTTCTTCTATTTTCCCAAGAAAAAGAGTATCCTCTCCTGTCTCTCCCCCTACTTCCGCATCCAAAATCTTAAATCGTTTTCCGTTCGGAAGAATGCTCATCGCACCGGGCCAGGGGGTATATGCCCGGCACAACCTTTCCAAAAAGGCGGCATCCCGGTTCCAATTGATAAAGCCGTCTTTCTTCTTAATAATCTTGGTGTACGTCGCCCGGCTTTCCTCCTGCAAAATGCCATGTATTGTTCCCTCCGAAATCCCCTCGAGCGTCCGCACAATACAGCTTCGGGAAAGCGCTGCCAGTTTCAAAAATAGGCTCTCCGCCGTCTCTTTCTCGGAAAGAACAAGCTTTTCTTGTAAAAGAATGTCCCCTGTGTCCAGTCCTTCCGCCATACACATGGTGGTGATCCCGCTCTCCTTATCCCCTTCTAAAACAGCCTCTTGAATCGGAGACGCGCCTCTGTACTTCGGAAGTAAAGAGGCATGCACATTCACTGCACAAAAACGGGGAATATCCAACACTTCTTTCGGAAGAATCTGTCCGAAAGCAGCCACCACAATAAAATCCGGAGCAAGATGCCTGATTTCATCTATCAGCGCTGCATCTTCCCTTAGGCGCTTCGTTGTACGTACCGGAAGACCGAGTTGCTCGGCTGCTTTCCGTACCGCTGTTTTCTCCGGAATGGCGTGTCTTCCTTTTGCTTTGTCTTCCTGCGTGAGTACAAGTAAAATCTCATACCCTGCCTCGTACAAAGCCTGAAGACTTTCAACCGCAAAGTCCGGTGAACCCATGAAAACAATCCTCAAATTTCTTCCTCCTCTTCCAATTCTTCATAAACGACATCCTCCAGTTCTCCTTCCACCTTCTCGGTATAGAGGATACCCTGTAAATGGTCGTTTTCGTGAGAAAATGCCCGGGCCAGAAAGCCGCTGGCGTCCAACGTATACTCTTTCATGTTCTGGTCCAGTGCTTTCACTTTTATATGCATCGGCCTGGTTACGACTCCCTCTTTCCCGGGAACAGACAAGCAGCCTTCTTCTCCGGTCTGTACTTCTTCTCCTACCACAGTGATTTCCGGATTAATGGCAACGTATTGCTTTCCGTCTCCGATATCCACCACAAAAATCTGCTTTAAAATACCGACCTGCGGTGCTGCAAGGCCAACCCCGTTGGCATCATACATCGTATCGAACATATCGCTGATCAGTTCTTTTAAACGGCCGGTCATCTCTTTTACCGCCTTTGTTTTTTTCTCCAGAATTGCATCTCCTATGGTTCTGATGGAACGAATTGCCATAACTTTCCCTTTCTATAAAAGATCAAAATGATAAGAAATGAGTCCTCTCTTATCTTCCCTTCTTAACTCTTCCACAAAATAGTCTCTTAATCGCAGGATTATATCATGATTGCTATGCTTAATATAGATGATTTTCCGAAACTTATCTTTTATTTTATAGATTGTGGCGGGGAACGGACCATAGACCTCGCCCTCTGTCTCCGCCCCCTTGACCAGCAGTTTTTCCGTGACTTTGGAAAGGACAAAATCCAAATAAATTTCATCCGTATGGAGAAGCTGAATGGCAAGCATCACGGCATAAGGCGGATAAAAAAGGCGCCTCCGGTAGCGCATTTCTTCCCGATAAAAAGAAAGATAATTTTCTTGCAAAGAAAGCTTTAGAACGGGGTTTTCCGGCTGATACGTCTGTACAATAACCTCCCCTTCCTCCGTTCCTCTCCCGGCGCGCCCCGAAAACTGTGTCAGGAGTTGATACGCCCGCTCTCCCGCTTGGAAATCCGAATCCAGCGTAATCTGATCCGCTGCAATGATGCCGACTAAAGTGACATTGGGAAAATCATGCCCTTTCACAATCATTTGCGTTCCGATTAGAATTCCCGCTTTTTTCTCGGAAAAACGCTGTAAAATTTCTTCATACATCCCTTTTTTTCGCGTGCTGTCCCTATCCATGCGGAGAATTTCCGTACCGGGGAAAACACTGTGGCAAAGGCTCTCCAGTTTCTCCGTCCCCGTTCCGAAGGCGGCAAGATACTTGCTTCCGCAATGCGGGCATATCTTTGGAAGAGGCATCTGAAATCCGCAGTAATGGCACTGTAAGTTTCCATCTTTATGCAAATTCAAGCTGACATCACAGTGCGGACAACGAAGCGCTTCTCCGCATTTTCGACAACTCACAAAAGGGGCATAGCCTCTCCGGTTCATAAAGAGCATGACTTGCTCCCCCCTTTTCAGGCGAGAACGAATCTTTTCTTCTAAAAGGCGGGAAAAAATGGAGCGATTGCCCTCCTCCAACTCTTTTCGCATATCGACCACCGTGGTTTTCGGCAGTACACTTCCTTTTACGGCGCGCCTTGTTAACGTAAAGCAGGGAAGCTCTCCTTTCTCCACTCTATAAAAAAGAGATAAAGAAGGCGTTGCCGTGCCATAGAGCACCGGACAGGAAGACAGAACCCCTCGCATCCGTACAAGTTCCCTCGTCTCATAGCGGGGGGACGTTTCCGACTTATAGGAACGATCCTGCTCCTCATCCATAATGATTAATCCCGGTTTAGAAAAAGGAGCAAATAGAGCGGAACGCGGTCCCATCAGAATCTTTACCTGCCCGCTACGGCATTTCTCCATACTCTCTGCGCGTTCCCCTTCACTCATACGGGAATGTAATACCGCTACCATCCCGGGGAATCTCCGTTCTATTCTGGAGCGGGTCTGAAAACTCAGAGAGATTTCCGGAATCAGGAAAATAACCTCTTTTCCCTGCTCTATCACTTCTTCCATCAGCCGAAGATAAACTTCCGTCTTTCCTGAACCGGTTACGCCGAAAAGCAGAGCTTCCTTTTCTCCCGCATGAAAAGCGGATTGAATGGAATGGAGCACCTTTTCCTGCTCCGCAGTAAGGGAGAAGTCGGTATTCTCCTTTTTATAGAGAAGAACCTCCTCTTTTGTTTTTTTTCTGACCTTCTTCTTTACCGGAAGAACGGTTTTCAGGCATTGCGCGAGACTGCTGCCGTATTCTCTGCTCATCCAAAGGGCAAGTCCCAGCAATTCCTCCTCTACGGAAAACTCTTTCTCTAAAAGAGAGCTAATCTCCCGAATCTTTTCTTCAGGGTAATCCGTTGTCTCCTTGATGGACAGAACGTATCCCTTTCTCTTTCCTTTTCCAAAAGGAACTAAAACAGGATCCCCGACGTGAAGAACCATGCCTTCGGGAATCCTATAGGTAAAACTCTTATCAACGGCTTCATGACTTATATCTACAATCAGCTCTGCGTACAAAACAACTCCTTACTCCTCTAAAAGAGCTTCTATCACCTTGGAAAGAGAAAGAGAATGAGAGGCTTTAAAGAGAACGACATCCCCTGCTCTCAGTTCCCTCTTTAGGCATTTCGTCAGTTCCTCCCGCGAATCGAAATCCTCCCCCGGAATGTTCTTCGGGAAAAGTCCTTTTCGAATCTCTCTCGCCTTCTCTCCTAAAGTATACAAAGCATCAATGGAAAGTTCCTTCAATTCTTCTCCGATTTCTCTATGCAAGAGAAGCTCCTCCTTCCCGAGCTCGTTCATATCCCCGAGGACTGCAATTCTCCTCTTTCCTTCCTCTTTTGAAAGAACACGGAGACTGGCCTTCATAGAATCCGGTGAGGCATTGTAACTGTCATCCAAAATGCTGATTCCTTTTTTGCTTCTCCGTTTCTCTCCTCTTCCGGGAAGCCCTCTAAAATGAAACAAAGCCTCCTTTGCGGAAGAAAGAGAAACGGAGAGCTCTTCCGAAAGAAGCAGAGCGATGCCGGCATTTTCCTCCATGTGTTCTCCCGGAACGGATAGAGGAATGTCCGCCTTCTCATAGAAAGAGACTTTCAGAGAAATAGCCTCTTCTCCCTCTCCCAAGAAGCCCATGGCACGAATCTTCTCTTCCGTTAAGGCGGAAAGAATAGGGTCTTTCTTCGGAAGATAAAGATGCACCGTTCTCTTCTTTCCCATCAAAATATGCATTTTCTCAAAACAGGTATTCTCCTTCGTATGCATATTTTCCAGATGCGCCGTCCCGATATTCGTAAAGACGGCAATATCCACACTTGCCATTTGAGCAAGCCTTTCCATCTCCCCCGGGAAGGAAACCCCCATCTCAATGACACTGATCTCCTGATTTTCCTTCGCCATGTGAAACAGGGTAATCGGAACTCCAATCTGGGAATTTGCATTGCCTTTTGTCTGAAAAACACCGCGTTCCGAGGAAAGCGCTGTTGCAATCATTTCTCTTGTCGTTGTTTTTCCGACAGACCCGGTAACCCCAATAAGCGTTCCTTTATATTTTTCCCGACAATATCCGCCAAATTTCTGTAATGCGGATAAACAATCATCCACGGGATAAAAATGAACCTCCGGATAACGAGCTTCCCATTCTCCCGCATCTTCCTCCGTGAAAATATGTCTGGCCCCATGCTCTATCGCCATCGGAATAAAACGATGTCCGTCGACCTTTTCCCCCTTTATCGGGACAAAAAGTGCCGAACGGCAATCCTCTCTCGAATCCACTACAATTTGATCAATTGCGGAAAAAATTTGTTCAAAATCCATTCTACTGCCCTTCTTTTTCCCCTGTCTTCCCGAAGCGGGGAGTCCATTCTCAAGATAGCTTATCCGCTTCTTCCAGAATCACCTCCCGGTCCACAAAATGCGTGAACTGTCCGTTTACCTCGTTATATTCTTCATGGCCCTTTCCGATTACCGCAATAAGATCTCCTCTTCTCGCATTCTTCAGGGCATAGGCAATGGCCTCTCGCCGGTCCGGTATCGCGATATAGTTCCGTGTTTTCTTCGTTAAGGTACTTTCAATATCTTTGATGATATCCTCCGTCTTCTCGTAACGGGAATTATCGGCAGTAAGAATACTGAAATCCGCCATTTCTCCCGCTACTTCTCCCATGCCGTAGCGTCTTTCTTTGGAACGGTTCCCTCCGCAACCGAAGACCACAATCAGCCTTCCCGGATTGTACTGCCGAAGCGTCTCCAGGAGATTCTTCATACCAAGCGCATTATGCGCATAATCTACAATAACCGTATGTCCGTCTCTTTGCAAAACCACTTCCATCCGTCCGTTTACTTTGATTTTAGAAAGGGCATCCTTCACCTTCTCCATCGGAATCTTTAAAAGGGAAGCCAGGGACACGGCAGCGAGCGCATTATAAACATTGTATACTCCCGGTAAATGGTTAAAAATCTTTACCTTTTCATCTCCGTGCTCGAAGGTGAAAACCGTGCCGATAAAATGATCTTCTCGAAGGGTTTCGACTTCCTCCGCACGGAAGTCCGCCTCCTGCTCTAAGGCAAAGGTATAGGTGGGACAGGGCGCGTTTTCAATAAATTCTTCTGCAAAATTGGCATCTCTGTTAATCAGCCCCACCTTCGACTGGGTAAAGATACGCGATTTGTAATATTTGTACTCCGCAAAGTCTTTATGTTCATTTACGCCAATGTGATCTTCTTCAATATTCGTAAAGATACCATAGTCGAAAAGAATTTCATCGGTTCTATGCATCTTAAATCCCTGGGAGGACGCTTCCATAACCACCGCATTGACTCCTTTGTCCCGCATCTTCCGAAAAGTCTCCTGCAAGGTATAGGATTCCGGTGTGGTATTGCGCGTCTCTTCATGAATTCCCATATAATCGATTCCCGTGGTACCGATTAAACCGGCATGATATCCCCCTTCTTCCAGAATACTGCGTACCATGCTGGCGGTTGTCGTCTTTCCTTTTGTTCCGGTAATGCCGATCATCAGCATTTCTTTTGCCGGATAACGAAAATAGAAGGCGGAGAGTTCTGCAAGAGCGGCCCTCGCATTTTCCACTCGAACTACGCAAAGCTTCTCTTTCTCCTTATCCTCTAAGCCTAATTCGGAGAGTCCTTTCTCCACAACAAAGAGTCGAACTCCTTTTTCGATTAACTCGGGAATCTTATCATGGGAATCCATGGTTGTCCCCTGCATACAGAGAAACAAGTCCCCCGCTTTCGCCTTTCTTGAATCATAAGAAAGTCCCAAGAGCTCCTCCTGTTCCGGATTTCCCAGAAGAACCTCCGCCCCTTTTACTGCATGAAACCAATTACTCATCCTCTCTCGACCTTTCCTTACGATAAACCGACAATCTGTCCCTCCACAAGATCAATCCGCTCTGCAGCGGGAATCTTGGGAAGCCCCGGCATCGTCATAATATCTCCTGTTAGTACTACCACAAAGCCTGCCCCTGCTGAAACATAAACCTCTTTCACGGAAAGCGTGAACCCTTCAGGTCGCCCGAGAAGCAGAGGATTGTCCGAGAGACTGTACTGTGTCTTCGCCATGCAGACCGGACAGGAAGAGAAACCCATTAGAGTGAGACGTTCCAGTTCCTTTTCCGCCTTTCCCGTATAGGCGACTTCCTTCGCTCCATAGATCTCCCTTGCCACTCTGGAAATTTTCTCCTTTAAAGAGAGGGATAAATCCTGCACAGGATGAAAATCCGCCTTCTCTTCTAAAGCCTGTAAAACTTCTCTTGCCAGGGCCTCTCCGCCGGCTCCTCCCTTTCCATGTGCCTCTGTCACGGCGAAACCCACGCCTTTCTTCTTACAGAAATCGGAAAGAAAAGCCAGTTCCCGCTCCGTATCTTCGCTAAAACGATTGATAGCTACAACCAGTGGAAGACCATATTTCTTTACATTTTCAATATGCTTTTCCAGATTTACGATACCTCTTTCCAGGGCGGGAAGGTTCTCCTCTTTCAGCGCGGATTTCTCCACGCCACCGTTGTACTTCAGGGCGCGGACTGTAGCGACAAGAACGGCCGCATCGGGATGAAGAGAACCGAGCTGGGAAGTGATATCGAAAAATTTCTCCGCTCCCAAATCCGCACCGAACCCGGCTTCCGTTATCGTGATATCCGACAACTTCAAGGCATACTTCGTCGCCAAAATGGAATTACATCCATGGGCAATGTTGGCAAAAGGGCCTCCGTGCACAAGAACCAGATTCTTCTCCAAGGTCTGTACAATATTGGGCTTCATCGCGTCTTTCAAAAGCACCGCCATGGAACCGACCGCATGAAGATCTTCCGCAGTAACCGCTTTTCCTTCCTGATCATACGCTACGATGATTCTGGAAAGACGGGCTTTCAAATCCGAAAGGTCCTTACTGAGGCAGAGAATGGCCATAATCTCCGACGCCACGGTGATGATGAAGTGGTCTTCTCTTACTACTCCGTCCTGTGCTCCGCCAAGACCGATAACGATGTTTCGAAGCGCTCTGTCATTCATATCGAGGCAGCGCTTCCACTGAATTCTCTTCAAATCAATGTGCAGTGCATTTCCCTGCTTAATATGATTATCGAGCACTGCGGATAGCAGATTGTTTGCAGAAGTAATCGCATGGAAATCTCCCGTGAAATGGAGATTCAGATCCTCCATCGGAACCACTTGGGCATATCCTCCTCCGGCTGCACCGCCCTTGATCCCGAAGCAGGGTCCGAGACTCGGCTCCCGGAGGGCGGCAACCGCTTTCTTTCCAAGGCGATTCAAAGCATCGGTTAAGCCTACCGTAACGGTGGTTTTTCCCTCCCCAAGGGGGGTTGGATTGATGGCCGTAACCAGTACCAGTTTTCCGTCTTTCTTTTCTTTTCTTTTCTCATACACTTCGGGAGAAAGCTTCGCTTTATATTTTCCATAAAGCTCCAGCTCATCCTCTTTAATCGCATAACGTTCGGCAATTTTCGTAATGTCGAGCAGGGTATTTTCTTGTGCAATTTCCAGGTCTGTCTTCATGGGTTCACTCTCCTTTATTCTGTATTAGTGTATTGAACTCTTCTTTACTCATCAGAACTTTTCTGGCCTTCGTACCTTCTTCATCCCCTACTACGCCGGCTTCTGCCAGCTGATCCATAATCCTCGCCGCTCGATTGAAGCCGATACGGAACCGTCTTTGCAGAAAACCTATGCTCGCTTTCTCCGTATCCATCACAAGCTGTGCCGCTTCCACAAAAAGGGCATCTTGCTCATTACTTACGTTATCCGCTTCTTCTCTCCCGCCGCTTTCCTCAATCGATTGCAAAACTTTCGTATTGTATTCCGTTTCTCCTTCTTTCTTTAAAAAGTCCGTCACTTTCCCGACTTCTTCATCCGATACAAAGGCCCCCTGAACTCGAATCGGTTTAGGCAGACTTTGCGGGAAGAACAGCATATCTCCCTTCCCCAGTAACTTTTCCGCCCCGTTCATATCGATAATCGTACGGGAATCTACCCCGCTGCTTACGGAAAAAGCAATTCGCGAAGGCACATTTGCCTTGATTAAACCGGTAATAACATTGACGGAGGGACGCTGTGTCGCAATAATCAGGTGCATTCCGCAGGCTCTGGCAAGCTGTGTCAAACGTACAATCGCGTCCTCCACCTCCTGTGCCGACACCATCATGAGATCCGCAAGTTCATCGATAATGATGATAATCTGCGGAAGAATCTCCAGTTGCTCCGCTTCCCGCTCTTCCTTTTTCATCTTTCTTATTTTTTCGTTATATCCTGCAAGATCCCGCACAGATAAATTCGCAAACTTCTTATAGCGCACGGTCATCTCCGCCACCGCCCAATTCAGAGCCTGCGCCGCCTTCTTCGGGTCCGTGACTACCGGAATCAGAAGATGGGGAATCCCGTTATAAACCTGCAATTCTACCACCTTGGGATCCACCATAATCATCCTGACTTCTTCCGGCGTATACTTATACAGGATGGACATAATCAAAGTATTGATGGAAACAGACTTTCCCGCCCCCGTCGCTCCGGCTACAAGAAGGTGCGGCATCTTCGCGATGTCCGTGATCACTACCTTTCCCGCGATATCCTTTCCGACACCGAAGGCAAGACGCATCTTGCTTTTTTGGAATTCTTCGGAAGACAGGATATCTCCCAGATAGACCACCTGACTGTTTTTGTTCGGTACTTCGATACCAACCGCAGACTTTCCGGGAATCGGCGCTTCTATACGAATATCCGAGGCCGCAAGACGCATCTTTATGTCATTACTCAGGGATACAATCTTGGCAAGCTTCACCCCCTGCTCCGGTTGCAATTCATAGCGCGTAACGGACGGTCCTACGGAAACGTTCGTGATACTTACCGAAATGCCGAAACTCTTCAGGGTTTCCTGCAAAGTTCGAGCATTGCGTTCAATTTCATTTTTCTCACCAACCGTCTTATCCTTTGCACATTTCAGAAGAGAAAGCGGCGGAAACTGATAGGGCTTAGTCTCCATGTCCGGTACCAGTTCTTCCTCTTCTCTCTTATTTCGAATGCGCTCCTGTAACTTTTCTCTGTCGGACGAAATCCTTTCTCCGGAAGCAGTCTCCACCACTCTCAGGGAACCATCCCCTTCTAATAACTTTCTCTTCCATTCTTCTTCCGAAAGTGGCGCTTCTCCTCCCCCGTTATCCTCGTTCAGGTCATACTCTTCATAAGAAAACGGCTCTTCCTTTTCATCCTTCTCACCGTCTGAACGGAATGCATTCTCTTCTTCGATCGGATTCTCTTCCTCGATCGGACTCTCTTCTTCGATCGGATTCTCTTCCTCAAACAGCCCCTTTGTTTCCTTTTCTTCCGAAAAATCAGCGATATGAAAATCCGTAGCGGAGAAATCCACTCCTTTCGCTTCCTTTTTCTCTCTTCTTTCCCTTCTCTCTCTAAGGGCTTCTCTTGCACCGGTAGAAATGCGCTGCAAGTCACTCTTTGCCTTTCTTCCCGCCTTCTCCGCGGTTTGCATGGAAAAGCGTGTAAAGAGGCTTACAATCGGTTTCTCCGTAACGAAAACAAGAGAAAGGAGCAAGAAAAAGAAAAGAACCAAAAGAGCCCCGATTCTTCCTAAAAATGTGGAAAGAAGAAAGAGCAGTCCATTTCCGAATATGCCTCCCCCCTCCAAAAGAGAAAAGAGATCAAACGGAATCTCCTTTCCGAGGAACAGCGTGGAAAAAAAACTTTCCAAAAGCAAATAAAAGAGAAGCATAGCGGAAATCCGTCTAAATACAGTCGGATTCTCCCGATTCATTCTATAAAACAGAAGCAAAAAGAAAAGAAGGAACGGAAAGAGAAAATAGAAACTGCCAAAAAATAAGAACTGTCCCTTCTTCAACAGTTCCCCAAGAAAACCGCAAAATCCTAAATTGCTTAAAAAAAGCAAGAAAGAGAAAAGGCAACAGAAAAGGAGCACAATCTCCTCCCGCATCTTCGGATCCAGCCCCCCGGATTTTACCCTTGTTTTCTTTCGACTATTTTTTCTACTCGTGTTTCGTCTTCTTCCCATACGCTCCTACTCAATCTATAAATCTTCGGAAATTATACAACAATTTGCGAAAAATGAGAAGAAGAGCAATCTTTAGACCGATACGGAAGAACGTACTATCGTATCGATTTTATGAACGAACTCCCTGCAAAAAAGTCTTCTCAAACTGCTCTTTCACAAAATGAAAATGGTAAGACGGTCGTCCCTGCTTTGTTTTCTTCTCCGATCCGGATCTTTCTCCTTCTTCCAAAACGCCCTCCCGAATCAGATTGTGTTGCAGGAGTTTTACCAGAATACGACTGGCGGACCTCGGTGTAATCCCCAGCAGCTCTGCAATACTTTGTGCGTTGAAGCCTTTCTCCGGCGCATTTTCATAGAGGCTCACCAACTTCAAAATATTACTCTCATGAATACCGTGATTTTTTGCAAAACGGAGTGCCTTGTCGTTCTTATAATTATTGGTCAGACGAATATCTCCGGAAAGCGGTCCGATGAGTATTCCTTCCTCCTCCATAAAAAAGGCATCATTCTTTCCATAGTGATTGCTTTCCAGTAAAGCGCGTTCCGCATAGTACCGGCTTCGTTCTTTGGAACTGCTCAGCCCGATTCCGAGTCGAAACGGAAAAAGCAGATTCTTCTTACACTGCATGAGAATTTCTTCCAGAACGGAGAAGGTCTCCGTTTCCATGGAGAGCTTCCTTTCCATGGCAAACTGATTAAACCCTCTCTCTATTGAAAAATGCAGGTGTTTCTCTTTTCTGAACACGGTAAGAAAGCGAAAGACCTCCGCCTCCCGATACTCCTGCTCCTCCTTCTCCAGTTCTTCCGAAAAGGGAAGACGAAGCAGAACAGAAAGCGTCCGGCTCTCTGTAATGGTCTTCAATTTTAAGGTATTCAAAGCATGCTGAATCGAAGTCCGAATCATCTTTTCATCCGGAAAAACGGCGACGTATGGAATTTGCAGCTCATCAAGCTTTCGTAAATTGTTAATGCTTCTCGAGAGAATGCAGTCAATCTTTCCTTTATCCCACAACTTTTTCGCATAATCCGTAATATGCCTATAGTCATAGTGTCCGTCCAAATAAAAATATGGCCGTTCCCCCTCCTTCAAATACTTCGGTACTTCCATAAAATGATTGGTTTCCGTCAGGAAATCACAAAAGACACGATTTAAGGGAATCTCTTTATGCTCCATCTGAAAATGCAATAAGATGGATAACACATCAATCGGTTCATACGCTGTAAAGGCGCAAGGAATCTCGATGTCCGGAAACTTCTTCAGGATATAATGATACCCCAGCTCTCCGGAGAAGAAGAGGACATCACACTTTCCCCGGCAATCCGCATAGATGGCATCGATATCCGATAGATGATTATAAATATAGGGATAAAACTTGCATTCAAAACTCTCATCCCGAATCACTTTTTCAATCGGCTCCAAAGACTTCTCCGGACTCACAATGGCTACAGAATACATTTTCGTATCTCTCCTTTTTAATATGCTTTCTTTTCTCCCGCCTCTATCTTTTCTTGCAGAGCAGAGAGATACTCCCATCGTTCCCACTTCTCTGTGAGTGCTTTTTCCGTCTCTTCCTTCTCCTTCTGAA
>JABZIV010000079.1 GCA_015258095.1 Lachnospiraceae bacterium | reverse complement strand
ACGTACGTTACGGAAGGAAGGAGTCTCCATGGCTAACTTTTTCTCAAAGATATTAAATAATTTATTCCAATCCGACAGAGTAGTAGACGATGATTTTTATGAAGAATTGGAAGAGGCAATGATTCAGAGTGATGTTTCTTATCCCAGTGCGATGCGTATTATTGACGCCGTAAAGCGGGAAGCAACACAAAAAAATGTGAATCTGACAAAGGATGTACAGAAGATACTTAAGGACTATCTTTCCGATCTTCTTTCTGTTGATGAAGATTATTACCGCTTTGAACAAGAGAAAAGCATTGTCTCCGTTATAGGGGTAAATGGAGTCGGGAAAACCACTTCCATCGGAAAGCTGGCCTATCTTCTCAAGAGGAAAGGGAAAAAAGTTGTTCTTGCTGCCGCGGATACTTTCCGTAGCGGTGCCATAGAACAACTTCTTGTTTGGGCAGACCGTGTAGGGGTAGATTGTATTCATCAAAAGGAAGGTTCGGATCCTGCCGCGGTAGTCTTTGATGCTTTACAATCTTTTAAGGCAAAGAATGCGGATGTTTTAATCATTGATACAGCCGGAAGACTGCACAATAAGAAGAATTTGATGGAGGAGCTCGGAAAAATCAATCGTATCATTGACCGTGAATTTGCAGAAGGATACCGCGAAACTCTAGTTGTACTGGATGCCACCACCGGGCAGAACGCAATGAGTCAGGCAAAGATGTTTAAGGAGTGCAGTCAGGTGACAGGCGTGATTCTCAGCAAAATGGATTCTACCGCGAAGGGAGGAATTGCTATCTCCATTCAGGCGGAGCTCGGGCTTCCGGTAAAGTATGTGGGAGAGGGAGAGAAAATGGAAGATTTGCATCGTTTTGATGCGAAAAAATATATAGACGATATTTTCGCCTTTTAGACAGTTCTGTTAGCTGAGTTAAATCAATAAAATCTAGTGAAGAAATAAATTCTATATAAAAAGCACCCAAGATCTCATAGCTGTCAAGAAAAACACTTGACAGCTATTCTTTTTTTTGTTATTTTATTGCAGCGAGGTGAGCTATGGATGAATTCGTAGAAAGAGGGAATCTGTTTTTGCTTTACGCCGGACTCCTGAAAG
>JABZIV010000078.1 GCA_015258095.1 Lachnospiraceae bacterium | reverse complement strand
TCCGAAAGAAGATCTGAACGATCCGACGACAGTAGAGGGCACAGCGGATGATGCACAGACCCCGCCGGTCATTCCGGTAAAGACGGATCCCTTTGAAAAATACTACGGCACTTCTACCTTTAACGACTATAATGTCTACCTGGACACCGCACTCGGACCGATGTCATACTATAACCAGCATGACAGTCACTGGGGAAGCTACCTTTACGGAGGGAAGGACAGCATCAGTAAGTATGGTTGCGGTCCCACCACTGCCGCCATGATTGTTTCCGCCTTTGGAAATGTAAACGGCAGCATCACACCGAAGGAAATGGCCAACTGGTCCGCCGCATACGGCTATTATGCGCCGAAAAGCGGTTCCTATCATGATTACATTCCCGCAGTGCTCTCCGCTTTCGACCTCATCGTGGACAGCGTGAGCGCAGAGAACAGAACGCCGGCGGGCATCGCCGATCTCCTGAACAACGGACATATTCTGGTGGCACTCATGGGAAAGGGCGCGCTCACAAACGGAGGACATTTCATCATCATCACAAAGCAGAATCCGAACGGTACGGTTTCCATTGCCGACCCGAACTCCTATCCGAACACGCAGAAGGAATGGGATCCTGCGCAGCTCATGCGGGAATTAAAGAAAAACTATGACGCGGGCGGTCCGCTCTGGTCGGTTCGTATCGCAAAATAGAAGAAGGCGATTGAGAAATAAAAAAATGAGATTCAGAAATTGCTTGAAAGAGGAAGTGCATCAAAGCGCTTCCTCTTTTTCATGACAGGATGGGCACACCTCCCTAACGAGCACGTTTCCCTAAACAGGCACGGCTCCCTAAACTTTTCTTTGGCACAGAAAGTACTATACGCTATGCGACGGGTACTCGTTTGAACAAAAAAAGGCTGTAAAAAAGAAAGTTTTCCTTTTTTTAGCCCCAAATGTACAGGATGCAAATGTTGATTGCAATAAAAATCGAAACTATAGAACTAACATAATCGGTTCATAATAAAAAAAGAGACTGTAAAAATCAAAGCAGCTTAAAGTGCGTTTTTTTACAGCCTCTTTTATGATATCGCTTTTTTTTCAGAAAGAACGCTTATACCTGCTCTTCCAGCTCTTGTCCGCTCATTCCGTTAACCACTTCCGAAATCCGCTTAACGACTGCGGAAATCTTCTCGTTTACTGCGGAGCTGCTGTCTGAAAGACGACCTACTTCATCGGCAACAACGCCGAAGCCCTTACCGTGCTCTCCCGCTCTAGCCGCTTCAATGTTCGCATTTAAAGCAAGAATCTTCTGTCTACTCTGAATACTCTTTAAATCGTTGGTGCACTTCCGGATATCCTTTACAAGAGACTGTGTCTCATTGATTCCGGCGGACAACTTCTCCACGAATTCATGGAAATGCTTCTCACTGCACTCTGCCGTAAGGAACAGAGAAAGGGAAGCGCAAAGGAAATGCAGTGCTGCTTCTCCCTTATCCGAGTCTCCCTCGAATCCGTTCTTTAAAAATACCGTTGCTACTTTCTCCCCGTCATACAACAGGTCTTCATGGATAGAGGAGGAGCCAAATTCTTGGGAATGGTGATCTAAAGCATCGGCCTTCCCTGGCTCTCTCTTTTC
>JABZIV010000077.1 GCA_015258095.1 Lachnospiraceae bacterium | reverse complement strand
CAGCAGTTCTCCCTGCTTTGAAGAAAGCACAGACGGATTAACTCTTTTCATTACCCAATCAAGAATATTTTCAGATATATTGATATTGACTCGCATGCTGTGCCTCCTCCGTTAAAGATGGCTCCATGGTACCATATTGCCGAATGTTTTTCCATTATTCCAAGACTTGCATTCCGTACGCAAATGATTTCCGGCTAAGCTTTCTCTGATTCCCGCTCAACCTTTTCCCGAAGCTCCTCTCCAAAGGAGAAACCATCGCATCACTCATTGCGCTGGAAATGGGCAGCGCGGAGTATCATTCTCTCCACTACCACGCCCTCTATGCCTCGGGGCTTGTGCTTTTACTGCTGGTCGCGCTGATTCATTTGCTGGTGAAAATGGGGGAAAGACCGCGCACTTCGTATTCTACATCTCAGGCGTCCCATCCGAATAGGGGCACTGCGGAGTCTCCTTCTGTGCATTCCCCGGGAAATAGGGAAGAAGTGGAGCCTCATCTCCTCGCTACCGGGAAGCGAGCAAAGGCGTCTCGGTCTTTTTCCGCTGTCCTTCTCTTCCTGTACAGCTTTCTTTCCTTCCTGCTGATTTTTTCCGCCCTGCTGTTTTTCTTTCTTTATATTTTTTACAAGGGATACAAGGTCATCTCCCCAAGCTTCCTTCTGGAAGCACCAAAGGGAATGGTCTTAGGAGAAGAGGGCGGTATCTTCCCCGCCATCACCGGTTCTCTGGCCTTTTCCCTTACGGCTTTAGTGCTTTCGGGACTGCCCAGCCTTTTCACCGCCATTTTCATGGTCTTTTATGCGAAGGAAGGCAGAGTAAAAGAGAGCCTGCACTTCTTCATTCACCTGCTCTCCGGCGTTCCCTCTATCGTATTGGGACTCTTTTCCTACAGCTTCTTTGTATACCAGCTGAAACTGGGGCGCTCCGTGCTCTCCGGCGCCATCGCTCTGGCCATTATGATTTTCCCCTTCATGGAGATCCGTATGGAAAAGATATTCGAAGAAGTACCGAAAAGCTACCTCCAGTCTTCCGAAAGTCTGGGATGCTCCAAAGGCTACGCGATTCGAAGACTTGTGCTTCCCTATACTTTACCGGAGCTTCTTTCCACCATGCTTTTGGCCTTTTGCTTTGCGCTCGGTGCCACACCGCCGATTTTATTTACCGGAGGAGTCGCCTTTGCGAAAAGTCCCACTTCCCTACTGTCCCCGGCCATGGCGCTTCCCCTGCACCTTTATCTGCTACTGGTACAAGGTGGTTCCTCCTTATCCAGAGCCTATGGAACCGCTTTGGTGATGCTCTTCCTTCTGCTCATTGGAAACGGAATAGCCAGCCTTCTGACCGCTTACTGCCATAGGAAATGGCAAAAATAAAGAACTATTGGCATAGCTTTTCCCGGTTCAAAAAGTTAATTTTAAAAGAAGTATACACAGGTATCAAATAACATCTTAGGAGAGTAAAATGTCTACCGAATCTACAAATCCCATTTTGGAAGTGAAAAATCTGAGCCTTTCCTACGGCAAAAGACAAATCCTTCGGAATCTGCATTTCCGAATTCCGGAGAGCTCCATCGCTCCGCTCTAAGCCTTTCCGGAGGGCAGGCACAAAGACTTTGCATTGCCCGTGCCCTTTGCATTGAGCCGAAAATCCTCCTTCTGGATGAGCCCTGCTCTTCCCTAGACCGACTTTCCACCCTGAAAATAGAAGAGCTCCTACAAGAGCTGAAAAGCAGATACAGCATTATTATCGTGACCCACAACCTCTCCGAAGCGAAGCGTATCGGCGACCAGATCCTCTTCTTCCATGAGGGAGAACTTTGGGAAAGCGGCACAAAGG
>JABZIV010000076.1 GCA_015258095.1 Lachnospiraceae bacterium | reverse complement strand
TATTGAAGCCGTTGGCGATAGTCGATGCTATGATAATCTGAATCTCGGCGTCAAAAGAACCGTCTTCATGCTTACAACCTACCCAACCGCCAATCTGCATCTCGATATAATCCTCCATCCCGATAACCTTATCCATCTTCGGGAAGTGGATAACCACATTTCCGTTTCCGCAGGAAATCATCGTATCCGCTTCATCACAGACGTCGGCAAGGGAATAAGACTTTCCGTCTTTTCCAGGAAATTCATCTGTAATCAGAACTACCTTCACGCCGCGCTGTGTCGTCTTCTTGCAGTTCATCATAAGGTCGGTATCCGGATTACCGTATCCCTCTTCCGTAAGCAGTACGCCGTCCAGTCCGAGGAATTCACAGAGCTTCGAAGTCATGTCCGAATGTCTCTCTTTATCCATAAGGAACACGTTCTCATTCGTGAGGATAACACCGATGAAGTTCAGCGTCTTTCCGTGCTGTTTAAAGAGGTCCTCAATAACCGGATTATGTAAATGATGGTATGTCGTCACCTTATCACAGGGTGCCACGCAGTTACCGGAAGTGATGGCACCGTCAAAAATCTCCTCCGGGTACATGATGGTCGGTACAATCTGCTTTGCATCAACCCCATAGTAATAGGTATCATGCAGAAGACCCTGAGACTGTAACATGTGAATATAGCCGACTTTCGGAAGATCCGGATACTGAGCTACCTGCTGTAATAGCGGCTTCGTCTCGAATACTTCCCAGTTCTTCGGCTGATGCCCCTCTAAAGCCTTTGCAAGATAAACCGCCGCAGTAAGACCTGCCATTCTTCCCGCATTCTCATACACGTGTGTCTCTAAACCGTCTTTCGGTTCAATAACCACGCAGACATTCTGTGTTTTTGAGAACGGACAGTAGTCCGCTGCGGGTCCTGTCATATCGATAACCCCTTCCTGGAAACCGACAATCTTTCCCACAGTCACTACACAGGCTCCATCCATGCAAAGAGTCTTCCCGTGTCCGACTTCGGTAACCTTCCCCATAACACCCGGGAAAACGCAACCCGGACCTTCCACTTTCAGTCTCGGCTCGATTACATCCTTTACCGGTGTGATGCGGACAGACTCTCCCGGTCTAGCAAGTTCAACGTGGCAGGCAAGCAGACGATCATCCTTCAGTACAAGGTCGGAAAGCTCCTTCGCATTGACATAGAGCGTTTCGCCTTTAATCTCTGTCTTCTCGCCAAACTGAACATCTGAAATATGAATCTTTCCTAATTCAAGTTTCATGAAATTCTTCCTCCTTGGCAAAACATCTTGAACGTATAGATATATATATAACCCGGCCGGGATTATACTAAAGTGTGCTTTCTCCTGCGCGAATCGTCGCAGGAGACAAAACGGTAAGAGAACAGCTCTATACCGTAAGATACGGATTCTCTACCATCTGTCGAAATAAAGACGATTGTACTGCCGAATCCACAACGGATAAGTCTATCGTTTGAAAGTCCAGCAGGGTCTTCTCATTCCACTTCGGACTCGTCATTCCCTTCGTTAAAGCGTCGACCTTTTCCAGGGACAGACGAATCATCTCCAGATCTCTTTCCTTTGCAAAAGCTTCTCTCACGGAAGAAAGCAAGATCGATTTATACGGGCATTGCATCGGTTTCAAATTACTTGCAAGCGGATGGGTCATCAAGTGATACCCTTCTTCCACATATTTCCCGGCTTGGGCAATCACATCCCGAAAGTCGGCAGCAGGTAGAAAAGCTACGGCAATATGCTTATTCTTTCTATATTTCTCTTCCAGCATCGGATTATTGCTCAGAAAAAGGAATGGTTTACACATTTGTTTTCTCCTTTTATTTGTTAAAAATATACTAATTAATTTTATTCCATTTGTAAAATTACCAAAATTTATTGAGATAAATTTCTTTACAAAAAACTTTTATAGGCATATTGCTTCAAATTTAGCATTTATAGCAT
>JABZIV010000075.1 GCA_015258095.1 Lachnospiraceae bacterium | reverse complement strand
CTCTCCACCGGAGAGTTGTCCGTCGAAGACGGATGCGCGTACGTTCTACAAGAACGAGCGCAGTCAGAAGTGGAGGAGCTTTCATGAAGAAAGGTCCGGAAGAGACCAACTCTCCTAAGAAGAGTTGCTTCTCGAGCATCATGTAAGGGGATTCCTTGGAATCCCCTTTTTCAAAGAATTATGGTATAGAAAAGGTTGAATAAGATGGACTATCAAGTAAAAATAAAGAGTAGAGGAAATGGAGATAGAGTATGGTCCTGGATTTTTTTGGTTCCTACCATCATATTTCTGGGATTTACAGCACTTCTTCCTTTGCTGTATTCTCTGTATCTCAGTTTATTTCAGTATAAAATTAACCTCCCGAATGCGATACCGAAGTTTATCGGTTTAGGAAATTATATTCGTCTGTTTCATGATAAAAATCTTGCAGTCAGTGTCGGAAATACGGTTCTCTTTGCCTTTATTTCTGTGAGCCTTGAACTGGTTCTTGGCGTAGTAGCGGCAATGATGCTTTGCGGAACGGAGAAAATCTATCGTATTTTTACTTCCCTTCTGCTGATACCGATGATTATGGCACCGGTAGCAATTGGTACTTTGTTCCGGATGATGCTGGACGGAAGTACCGGAATTATCAATTACTTTTTGCATTTCCTGTCCGTGCCCCGCATTAACTGGCTGAGCAATCCGAAGACGGCAATGCCGGCGGTAATATTTGTCAATGTTTGGCAGTTAATTCCCTGGGTTTGTATCATTACCATGGCGGGACTGAAATCTCTGCCGCAGGATGCCTTAGAGGCGGCAAGAGTGGATGGAGCAAAGAATCATCATATTTTCTTCTCCATCGTACTGCCGATGATTAGTCCCTTACTGATGATTGTCTTTATGCTCCGCTTCGTGGATGCCTTTAAAGTTTTTGACACGATTTATACGATGACGAACGGCGGTCCGGGCAATGCGACCGAAATGCTCCCGAACTACATTTATAAGCAAGGATTAAAATTCTTTGATGCGGGATACACCGCTTGCCTTGCGATGGCATTTGTATTGGTTATGACCGTTTTTAGCGTGATTTTCCTACATTGGAGAAAGAAAGTGGAGGAGAAAGTATTATGATGAAAAGAAAACAGGCCTCCATGGTTCATGATGTTTTAGGAAATATTGCAGGACGACCATTCCGCTATATCTTTACGACTTGTCTGATGCTGACTGTGCTTTTTCCTTTATATTGGTTACTAAGCAGTTCTTTTAAGATTCGCGCAGAATATTTGGCAAATCCGCCTATTTTGTTTCCGCACGTCTTTACCTTGGAAAACTTTAAAACTGTTTTTTCTATGAATGGGCTGGGCAAGCAGTTCATGAATTCTCTCATAGTGAGTCTTGTATCTACGGTGATTTCCGTGCTTTTTGGTTCCATGGCTGCGTATAGTCTTGTTCGGGGAAAGTTTTCCAATATCACAAGACAGGCATTCGGAATCTGGTTTATGATTCAGAAGATGTATCCGGCGATTGCCACCGCTATTCCCATTTATCTGGTTATGCGGAAGTTGCAGCTAATTGATACTTTACCGGCACTCATTATCATGAATACCAGTTTCAATCTGCCACTGGTCATTTGGCTCATGATGGGATTCTTTTCTCAAGTTCCGGTCGAAATGGAAGAGTCGGCACGAATTGACGGATGCAGCTTTCTGACTCGGTTTTTCTATGTTGTTTTTCCGGTAACGAAGTCGGGTATCGTGGCATCTGCCATCCTTGCGTTTGTAGGGGCATGGAATGAGTTCCTTTTTGCTGTAATTTTAAGTATCAATAAGGCGAAAACCTTACCGGTAGTGATTGCCGGCTTCATTACAGATAAAGGACTGGATTGGGGACCGATGGCGGCGACTTCTTTGGTCAGCCTCCTTCCCGTCTTGGTGCTCGTTTACCTCTGTCAGAAACAATTCGTCGAAGGCCTCGCAATGGGTGCTGTTAAGGGCTAGCGTTTTTCTTCAGAAAAACGCAGCCCGTGGAAGACCAGCTCTCAGAAAGAGAGCTGTCCGTCGCAGACGGATGCGCAAGCGTTCTACGAGAACGCGCGCAGTCAAGGGATAGAGTTTTCTTCAGAAAAACGCAGCCCGTGGAAGACCAGCTCTCTGAAAGAGAGCTGTCCGTCGAAGACGGATGCGCAAGCGTTCTACAAGAACGCGCGCAGTCAAGGGATAGGTTTTTCTTCAGAAAAACGCAGCCCGTGGAAGACCAGCTCTCAGAAAGAGAGCTGTCCGTCGCAGACGGATGCGCAA
>JABZIV010000074.1 GCA_015258095.1 Lachnospiraceae bacterium | reverse complement strand
AGGCGCGCGAGCAGGGGAAAATGGCGACCGGCTGGACCTGGGTGGACGGAAATTGCTATTTTCTGAAAGAAAACGGTGCGATGGCATCGAACGAAAGCGTAGGCGGCTATCAGCTTGCAGAGTCCGGACAATGGACGGTACAGGGAAAAGCGGTTTTCGAAAAGGATAAGGGCTATGCCAAAAGCTATAGTGCTTATTTACAGAAAAACGGAGTAGAAGGGAATGCTACGCAGTCTTCCGCTTCCGGAGAATCGGTGCCGCTTGGAACGGGAAGTTCTTCCGGAGGAGGTCTCGCTATGCGTACAGGCTCAGGTGGCGGAGGCGGAGGCGGTTCTTTTTCAGGAAGTTCCGGTGGCAGTAGCGGAGGCGGTTTTTCTTCGGGAGCTTACAGTGGAACGTCGAGTGACGTGTCTTCTTCCTCCAAAACAGCGGAAATAAAAAGCAACAGTGCTTTCGCAGCAAGCGAAACGGAAGAGGAAGAAACGGAGAATTCGGGAAATAGCGCGGAGAAAGAAATAGCGGCAGAGTCGGAAGAAGGAACGGAAACAACAACAAAAGAGACGGAAGGAAAGACCGAAGAAGAACACCGTCGTGATGCGGATCAAGTAGAGAGAGCCTTGAAAGAAGGGGAAAATCAGAATACAGCGCAGTACACTGCCGCAAACGGAGAAATTTATACCGCCTTTTTTGTGCAGGGAGTGCATATTCCTAACTTGAAGAGTACGGAAGAGGGTGGAGATTTTATCGAGAAGGAAGACTCCGGTTATTTCACCCGTGTGGCGAGATTTGTGCGCGGTCAGGGCTATTATGACACAAACAAGGCGAGAAACGGGCAGAACAAGGATGTGGATCGGAATCTTTGCTTTGCAACAACCGCTTCGAATGTCCTGCACTGGTATTTGCAGGAAAATAAAGAGAAGATACAGGATTATATCCACGAGCATGGAGACGTGGTTCGCCGTGTGGGACAGAAAAACTATTCGCTGGAAGACTTTCTGGACCAGTCTAGTCCGGATCAGTGGAACAGTCGGATTTTTGACTATTTTAAATTGATTTACGGGCATAGCCAAAACGGATTTTACACCGGTCCCTTGGTGGATTTGTTCTTAAACGGCTATACCCCGAAAAAGGCGACCAATACGAAAGCAGATTTCGGAACAATGGATGAAAGAGGCGGTTTCCTCTATGGTCTGTTAAAGGAGAAACTGCAAACGGATGTTACGGGGAGCTTCAAAGGAACTTTTTCGGAGGATGTAAAGAAACATCTTGCAGAAGGACACGCCCTTTGCATTTCCTATAACCCCCTGGGAACATATTCTCATGTAGTCAGCCTTTGGGGAGCGGATTTTGATGAAAGCGGGAAGCTCGTGGGAGTTTATGTTACGGATTCCGACGACCAGGACGAGACGGGAGAGGACCCGGAAGTAGGATTAAAGTATTATCGAATCATTTATAAGGACGGTTCGCCGTATCTGAACAACAGCTTGAACCCGAAGAGCAACGGATCCAGAATAAGCAAACTGCACAGCTTCGGTTGGAAAGCGTAAAAATGGAGTAAAAGGAAAAGCTTTTAAGAAGGGAATTGACAGATTTTTCCTCGTCTGGCATAATACAGCACAAAAAGTAGTATATACTAACTTATTGTTTGTATATACTACTTTTTTATTCTTAACAAGTGACGCAGGCGAAGCCTGAGACATCTTGTTCTTGACGAATATTGCCGGAAAAGAGAAAGGGGAATTATGAGAAAACATTGGATTCTTGGCGCTTCGGCTATCCTTTTAGCATCCTCCGTAATGGCTTGCGGAAAGAAAGGTGAGACTGCGACCACTGCGGCGGGCTCGGAAAAGGCTTCAGAGACGAGTGCGAAAACGGAAAAGACGGATTATGTCTTTGTAAAGATGACCGTTCCCTATGCGGACTTTTATTACGGAGAATTAAAGGATATTGCTCCAGAAGAGGGGAAGGACATAAAGGCACAGCTGGATGCGGAAGACAAGGTAGCGAAGGACGGCTTTCGTGAAAGCGGAATGTATGACAGTGTAAGTTCTCCCACGAAGGAGAAGGTGGAGAAGTTTACGATGGCGGACGGTGCTGTAGAGGGAGAAGGCTCTGTCTATAGGGGAATCAAGCACGTGAACGTTGCGATTCCGAAGTCTCTTTATGAGGATGCCAAGAAGGCTTTAGAAGAGAAGAAGGAAAGCAAGAATGCGCTTCTTACCCTGATGGGGGCGATTGAAAGCGAAGTCAGCACGGAACCGAAAGAGTACAAGGTATTAAATTCCGACGGAATGCTATCGAAGACACAAGGCACTACAAATGAGGCGAAGGATGTGAAAGCGGATATCACGACGACCTCTTCCTATGGAAATTATGAGATTGATGTGGACGGTTTGGATATCGACTCCGAAATCGTACAGGGCGCGATTC
>JABZIV010000073.1 GCA_015258095.1 Lachnospiraceae bacterium | reverse complement strand
CTATACACTTCCTCGTTGCCTAGGCATGCTCGGGACTTTCACCCGTTAGAGCGCGCCCATGGCGCGCGAACCAAAAAGGATGGAACCGAAGTCCCACCCTTTTTAAACATAAATTTTCGCATTAGAGTCACTACAGATAAAATATCCCGCAGAGTGCCGTTACCACGATTCCAAAAATAATGCACATGGGGAATCCGCAACGGAAATAGTCTTTAATGGAGTATCCGCCGGCTTCCCAAACCAGCAAGTTCGGTGCGGTTCCGAAAGGTGTTGCAAATGCGCCGGATGCGCAGACAGAAACAGCCATTGCTGAAGCAAGCGGATTAATGCCAGCTGCCTGAGAAAGCAGGATGGCAATCGGGAGTACAAGCACCGTTGCAGAGCTGTTCATCAGGAACTGTGTAACAAAAATCATAAGGAAGGTGATCGCACCAAGAAGAACAATCGGCGGAAAATGAGAAAGTACAGGCTGTACCGCATTAACCATGAACTCTGCGGCTTTAGTAGATACCAGTGCTTTACTCAGTGGGAAAATACCGCCTACGATAAAGACAGTAGAGGTCGGAAATGCTTTTACCGCTTCCTGTACAGTGATACAACCGGTAAGCACAACAAGAATTGCACCAAACACACCTGCAATATGCATCGGAATAATATTTGTTGCCATTGATACTAAAACGCCGATAAAAATCAGAGCAACCAGAAGCATCTTCTTCGGATTCTGCTCACTGACTCTATTGACCGCTTCGCTTTCCACATCTTTTTCCGGAAGGAGCTTCACACCTACGAAACACATATAAAGAACACCGATAATCAATAAGGGCAAGCCTATTTTTGTGTACTCGAAGAATCCGAACTCACGAAGTCCGTTGTCCTTCAGGATACCGTTTGCCACAATATGCGGTGTTGTACCGACAAGAGTAACTGTCCCTCCAAGTGAAGCAAAATAGGCAAGCGCCATTAAGAGTTTTGACTTCTTTACCTTTGCCTTTTCTGCCATCGAGCCGACAATCGGCATAAGGCAGGCAGTGGAACCCGTATCATTTAAGAATGCGGAAAGACCTCCGGCAACAATTCCTGTACCGAGTATCAGCCCCTTCTCACTCTTTCCCAGAAGGCCGATAATCTTTCCGCCAAGAAACTCTGCGAGTCCCGTCTTAAAAAAGGCCTCTCCAACTACTACCAAACCCATAAAGAACACAACCGTTGTATTTCCAAAATCCGAATACGCTTCCTTCGGATCAATAATACCTGCCGTAGCTAAAACAGCCGGAATTGCCGCACCGAGAATCACCATCGGTACTTTCTGCCAGATGAGCAGGATAAGCGTAATTAAGAACACTACGCAGGTAAACGTTGCTTGCCAAGTCATACTTTCCTCCTATTCTTTTCCCTCTTTTTATCATGCCGACGCCTTCTATATCATATCTGGCGTAAAACATTCTACAGCTCATCAAGCCTTTCTATGCCTTACCCCCATCGATAAAGGCTCTGAGTTCCTCATCATAGGTATTTAATGCCAGAGAACAATCCGGTGCAAGGAAGAATGGATCCCCCTTCATCCTTTTCACTGCACTTTTCGCCCGAAGATTGATTTCCATTTCCTTATGCTGTCCGAATAAACGCTCATCACAGCCTCCCATCGGGCTAATCTTCGGATCCAGCCACTCTTTCGCGCTGTCCAGAGACGGATTTCCGGTCGCACTCTCCGGCCAGTGGAGAATATCGATTGGATAATGGGCAAAGTATTCCGGATGGACATTGATTCCACACGCATGAACCATAAGCTTCATCGGGCGAAGTGCTTCAAACAGCGCATAATCATAGGGCTTTACAAACTCTTCCCATTCATCGAAGTGCAGGTAGCTGTCTCTCGATAATCCGGTTGCCCCGTAGAAAATACCAAAAGTTCCCACTTTCTTTAACTCTTCCGCATAGTTGCAAAGAGATTTCGTAATTACCTTCAGTGCATGATGTACCTTATCCGGATGATGCTGCATCATCTGAACCAAAAGGTCCTCCCGGCTCGCCTCCCGATATCTGCCTATCGGATTAATATTACAAATCTTCTGCAATACGCTGGTCGGACACATGATGGTCTGGAAAATAGGAATCTCGTCACCCACCTTCTCGTGAATCTTTCGAATAGCTTCCGCCTGTTCCTGGAAAATCGGGTTGTTTCCCGGTACTTCTTGAAGGCTTGCAAAATCCGCCTCTTTCGTAATCGGTGCCTTCACACAAGTAGGCAGTACACCGGCATATTTTGTATAATCAAACTCTCCTCCGAACGCTTCCTCATAGTAAGATGCTCTCGGCTGCAATTTCATATAATCAAAATCCCACTTTTCCTGCCATTTGAGCATGGCATCCACAAAGGGATCCACTCCGTCATGCTCCGACTCTGTAAAATGCCTCCAGGCGGAAATTGGCGGTCTGTCCACTTCTTCCCTGTCCAGAACGGCAAGTACACGTTCTTTTTTACTCAGCATATTTCCTCCTTCATAAAGTTTCTAGCACCACTTTGCGAATAGGAGCTGCGAATAATTCCGCAGCTCCTATCTCCAAAGCAAAAAGCTTAATACCAGTGCATTGTAATCCATTTTTACAATAAATTAAACTAAGTTTTTTCCTATATCCCTTAATAGTATTTATGAAT
>JABZIV010000072.1 GCA_015258095.1 Lachnospiraceae bacterium | reverse complement strand
TAGGGTGGAAATCTCCCAGTACCATCCTAAAGGAATTTATTAGATGGGGTGTTACATATGTTTGACAAACCTACATTAATAATTTCTCTTCTTCTCCAGTATATAAGCGGAAAGACCGAAACTGAATAGAGAAACAAGAGCAAGCAAAATAAATTGTACTACAGAATCCATTTTCGTGCCCAGGGAGAACACCCCACTTACAGAATGAGATAAGGAAGCCACTTCTCCCAGAATAATCACGGACAGAATGAGGAAAAGAAGGACCGTAACGATATAGGCAAGCGTTTTCCCTTTAAAGTAAGTGGCTTGCAGCGTAACACACAAGATGGCAAGACAACTCATAAAAACCCACATTCCTACATACTGTGCAAGAATGGAAAATAAAAACTGCACAATATCTCCTAATTTGTTTTGTAAAGTAAGCTTCCAGAGTACTTGCACCACATCGGTCATCTTTACAAGATCGACATTAAAATAAAAAATATCAAAAAGATAGATTACGGTGAGAATCCCGCCAATGCAAAGGGAACTGATCAAGCTCTCCAGAATCTTTGCCAAAAGGATAGCGGAAGTGGACTTTGGCAGCATAAAGAGCATATACCCCTGGTTCGTGCTCAAGTCTCGATGCAGACTCCCCATCGCGGAAAGTCCAAAGATGAAAAATACCAGAAAACTGAAGAAGAACAAAAGGACAAAACCTATCCCCATCGCAGCAATATTTCCGGTAATACTGCCTATCAGAAGTAAGAGTTCCAGAATCACAATTAAGGCAAAGGAAATCAGCTTTACCTGTAAGGTTTTTCGCATTTCATATACAATCAAGGTCAACATCCTACATGCCCTCCCCAGCTAATAATTCTCTATATAAGTCCGTTAAGGATTTTCCGCTTTCCTGTCTCATCTTTTCCACATCTTCTGTTGCAATTAAAGAACCATGTCGAAAGAAAAGGGCAAAATCAATATAGGACTCCACTTCCTCAACAAGATGACTGGAAAGAATGACCGTCTTCTCCTCCGTCATGCTCTCCAATATCATCTTCTCAATCTCTTCTCTTGCAAGAAGATCCACTCCGTTAAAAGGCTCATCCAAAATAAGCAGTTCCGCAGAGCGGGCCAAAGTCGCCGCCACACGTACCTTCTTATCCATTCCGGAAGAAAGTACCTTAAAAGGAGTTTGAAAAGGAATCTGCATTCTTTCTACCCAATCCTTAAATCGATTCCGGTCAAAGTCTTTAAAAAAATACGCGTAATATTTTCCAAAATCGTCTACCGTCATAAAGGGGTAAGCATGGCTTTCCGTCGGTAAGTAGGCAATTTTCGCTCTGCTCTTCACAGTGAGACTCTCCCCGTCAAAAAGAACCGTTCCCTTACTCTGCTCCGTAAGATTCGCAAGAATCTTCATAAAGGTCGTTTTTCCTGAACCGTTCGGTCCGAGAAAAGCATAAATCTTCCCTTTCTCTAAAGTTACACTGACATTTTCCAGTGCCACTTTTCTGTTATATTTCTTATATAAGCCGCTACATTGAATCATGGTTTTCCTCCTGTAGGTACTTTGTGAGTTCCTGAAAAGGAATGGCAAGCTCTTCCATCCTTTTTAAATAATCTTTCGTATAACTTTTCGCAAGCTGCCGCTTTTCTTTTCTTATTTTCTCTTCCTCTTCCGTAACATACGTTCCCATCCCCCGCTTCGTAAAGCAAAGTTCTCTCCGCTCCATTTCCTGATAAACTCTCGCTGCAGTATTGGGATTGATTTCATATCTTAGTGCAAGTTCCCTTCCCGAAGGAAGTTTTTCCCCGGGCAAAAGCTTCCCGTTCAAAATGTCTTTCAGAAGATCCATCGCTACCTGTTCGTAGATGGGACGAGACAAATCATACTGCATCCTCCCTCCTTTCTTTCGTGAACAAGCTGCCTCTTCTAAAAGAAAGCAGCGCTGTCATCCATAGTACTGTTTTAGATAGTTTTTTGTTTTATAGCGTACTATGTATGTAGTTCACTATTCGAATAGTACACATATTTAACCGCTTTGTCAAGGAGAAATGCGCAAAGCTTTCTTCTTTCTATTCCACACGACGATAAAATACACGATAAAATACACGACATAGCAGTAGGCATAAAAAAAAGATACTACCCTAAGGCAATATCTTTCTAAACGGATTCTATGAAAATCTTCTTTACTCTGTAACGCCGCTTACCGCACGCTCTACTTTTCCAGAACGAAGGCAGGAAGTACATACGTACATCTTCTTTGTACCACCGTCTACCTTGACTCTAACAGACTTTACATTCGCTTTCCACATCTTATTCGATCTTCTATGTGAATGGCTTACCTGATTTCCAAAATGTACTGCCTTCTCGCAAATAGCACACTTAGCCATGATTGCACCTCCCTCTTTAAAAAAATCCACTGCTTTACAGCGACTAAAACACTATAGCAAAAATAGATTTACATTGCAAGCAGAAATATCATCCCCTATCGCAAAACCGGTCTTTTTCTTTTCCATAAGGAATATTCAGCCTATTCTCTTTCATAGTCGGACAAATCAATATCGATTACGTCCTCCAACTCGTCCTCCTCCGTGTTCGTCTCCCGTCCGGATTCGGAAGCCGCTCTTTCTTCCCTCGGTTTACGAGCCTCTTTCTCCGACATGGAGTCCAGTACTTCCTGCCCTTTTTCTACCGCTCGGTCACTGACTTTATTTC
>JABZIV010000071.1 GCA_015258095.1 Lachnospiraceae bacterium | reverse complement strand
ATCCACAGCATCAGATAACAATAGTAGCTGATTACCAAGAACAGGTAAAGAAAAGCTACAACTTAATAATACGAGGAGACGCGCAATGTCCAACGAAACGGAAGTATTTTCAAAGAAAAATATAGAAGAAAATCAGCTCAAAGATCATCAAAGCGAAAATCCGGAGCAGACCTATGAAGAACTCGAAAAGGAGAATTTTCCGGACGGAAAACGAATCAAATTCATTGCGGAATTAGGGGCGTCTTCCAATATAGAGGGACATTTCCAATTAATTTGTCGAAGCTGGAAAGAGGAGAAAAATTTACGGCTGGAAAGCAGCTTTGACCGGCATGGAGAAGAAGGACTTCGTTTTTTACTTGAAAGACTTAAGAAAACGGAAATAACCGATGCTTTACTTCAGAGGGAAGAAGCATCCGAAGAGCTTATAGAAGCTGTGTTTACGGCTTATCTTCTTGCGGAAATTCTTTCGCAGGGAAGACACAGAAGCTATTATCCTTCCTACTGTGAAAAGCTCCTTCCCTTTCTCCTTCGATTTAGCGAAACGGAAGAGGATTTCCTTCGTGAAAAATGCCTGATTGCCCTGGGCTGGGTGGCCGGTGAGCGGGAGATTCCTTTTTTGACAAGGAAAATGCTGGAAGACCGGGACGCTCTTTGCCGAGCGTGGGCAGCGAGCAGCCTTATGCAAATGTCTTTTCATAGGGTAAATGGAGCAATCTTACAAGAAGAAACGAAGAAAGATTTTGCAAAAGCAATCGAAGAGGAAAAGGATTTACAGGCCTCCGGTATCATGATAGAAGCGGCACAAACTTTATTTTCTAAAAAATGGCTCAGTGCGTCTGCGTTGGAAGCGGAAGACGAAGCGCAAATTGAAAAAGCAAGACGCTCTGCGGTACGGTTTTTGCTGAAGTAAGGTGGAGAAAATGGATGTCGGCGCTACTTTACAGCGCAATGTTTAGATTCTTTTTAGGACTTTGCTCTATACTTTCTCCTTTTTTCGTTTATGATACTACAAAATAATTACATTAGCAGGAAAAGGAGAAGAACATGAAAAAAGTAGAGAATTTAATCATCGGATTCGGTAAGGCGGGAAAGACTCTTGCGAATTATCTGGGAAATAAGGGCGAGAAGACCGTTTTGGTGGAAAAGTCTCCTCTGATGTACGGCGGAACCTGTATCAATGTAGGCTGCATTCCCTCAAAGTTCCTAGCGACCGCTGCGGATAGAAGAGGCTTCAGCGGAGGGAGTGACGCGGAATACTATAAAAATGCCGTTGTACAGAAGAAAGCACTGATTGCTAAGCTGAATCAAGTGAATTACGACAAAGTGGCAAGCAATGAAAATGTCGAAGTGCTGGACGGACTCGCATCTTTTAAAGATGAGCATACCGTGCAGGTTACGAATGGCAGCGAGGTGTCCGAAGTTTATGCGGAGCGCATCTTTGTAAACACCGGGGCAAGACCGTTTATCCCAAGTGTTCCCGGTTTGGAAGTCGGAAAACGGATCCATACCAGCGAAACGCTGATGAATCTGGAAGAATTCCCGGAGAGCTTGGCAATTCTCGGCAGTGGCTTTATCGGGCTGGAATTTGCGGCGAGCTACGCGAAGTTCGGTACAAAGGTAACCATTATTGATCAGGGAGATCGGATATTACCGAGAGAAGATGAGGATGTAGCGAAGGAAGTATTTTCCTCCTATCAGGCAATGGGTGTGGACTTCCTCTTTCATGCCGCACTAAATCAGGTATCGCAGGATGAAAATGCGGTTCACCTTTCTTACACGGTAAATGGAGAAAAGAAAGAGCTTTCCGTAGATGCCTTTCTCGTTGCAACCGGACGACAGGCGAATACGGAAGAGCTGCATTTGGAAAATGCGGGGGTAGAAGTTTCCGAAAGAGGCTTTATTAAGGTAAATGAAAACCTGCAGAGCAATAAGGCGCACATTTTTGCTATGGGAGATGTCAACGGAGGCCCGCAGTTTACCTATATTTCCTTAGATGATTTCCGAATTGTGAAGAGCTTTTTGGATAATCAGGGAAGCTACAGAAGGAACGAGCGTCAGCCGGTTGCTTTCTCCGCCTTCCTCCATCCTACCTTTTCCAGAGTGGGACTCAGTGAAAAAGAAGCGAGAGAAAAGGGCTACAAAATCAAAGTAGCGACCTTACCGGTTACCGCGATTCCCAAGGCGAAAATCCTCGGAAATCAAACCGGACTGTACAAGGCAGTTGTAGATGCCGAAAACAATCAGATTTTGGGCGTGACCTTGTTCGGCGAAGAGTCTCACGAAGTAATCAATATCGTAGTTTTAGCGATGATGACGAAGCAGCCTTACACTGTGCTTGCGAACCAGATTTTCACCCACCCGACTATGGCGGAAGCGCTGAACGATTTGTTCGGAGCGGTAAAATAGTTCGACAGAACTAGTACATGGTTTAAGTTGTGAAAAATAGAAAAAAGGAAAAATTATGTCTCCAAAGCCCATGGAAAATCGCTTGAAAAAGTACCAAATCCTTAATGGCGCTCAATTAAAATATATTGCGTTTCTTTCCATGCTTCTTGACCATGTAAACAATGCTTTGCTAGTACCAATTTTAGAAGGGAAAGGCTTTTTGCTTCAGGTATCGAATCTGCTTTCGATTCTGGGGAGGATTGCCTTTCCCCTCTTTATCTTCTTTCTTGTGGAAGGTTTTTTTAAGACTAGAAATCGGAGAAAGTACCTTCTGAATCTTTTCCTTTTTGGCGTTTTTTCCGAAGTGCCCTTTGATTTATTCACCTCAAAAGTCTTCTTTAATCCAAATTGGAATAACATGATGTTTACTTTGGCATTATGTCTTAGTTGTATTTGGATCATCGACAGCTTCAAAAGGAAAATTCCGAGTAAAATTTTATGGTGCGGATTTTCTTTGCTTCTTGTGGGGATTTTCAGTTTTTTGGCGATGTTCCTCAGTCTGGACTATGATTTCCATGCAGTAATAG
>JABZIV010000070.1 GCA_015258095.1 Lachnospiraceae bacterium | reverse complement strand
AACTAACTTTAACACAAGACAGGCTCTTCCGCTTTCTTTATTCAGTTGTGATGTAACATATGTATTGTAATCCTACACTTTGGCACTCTATTTCTTCACGATTCTACTTGACAGCTTTTTGCTTGAACGCTGGGATAGAAAGAAAAAGCGAAAGCTCCGCAGTCTTTACGAGCGGGAAATTCTTGCACCAATCCTGCAAGTTCTTTATCCTACAGCAGAAGTTGATACGGAACATCATATTTCCCTGAATACGATAAAAGAAGTCGTCCCTTCCGCAAAATGCTATATTCAATCCGGAATACTGGAGCTTCATGATGAAAGAGATCTTGAAATAGTAGATTTATATGCATTCAGCGTCGAAAAAGGAGATAACGGTTACGATGATGTTACCGAATTTCTCGGACAGGTTTATTCCATAAAGAACACGCTTTCTTTAAAAGGAAAGTTATGGATTGTTCCGACAGAGCATTTCCTTAACTTTGAGTCCGAAGACGGCTATCTTGGCACCATGTATAAATACAAGCAAATCGATGTAGAAGACATACAGCATAACGAACACTACAACATTTACTGTACGGACGAACAATCTGCAAGAAAGTTCCTAACTCCTACTGTTATCGAATGGTTTAACAGCATGACTTCCCGCCGCAAGCTTTCCTTTTACATCAATGAATCTCGTATTTATTTTGCAAATTATAACGAGAAGTATTTCTTCGCCACTCCGGACGACAAGAAAAAATATATGGCATGGCGAATGGAAGACGCGGCAAGGAAGATAAGCTATGCCATGGAATTTGCAAACGAAGTAACGGAGATGATTCATAAGAGCAAAGGATTTTCATAGGACGCCGCTTTTCTTTGCATAGAAACTCTTTCTTTGCATAGATTCTCTTATTTTGCCTTGCTTAATTTCACCTTGGGAACAAGGAAGTACAGAGGAATGATATTCAGTACAAAGCTTGCTATAAAGAGCAGCATATCCTTCAGCTGAATTCCATTTCCGGACAAGATTGCATTCATCATATTCGTGTAATAATAGCCCGGGAAAATCCTTTGTACTTTGGCAACAAGAGAAATAAATCCGCTTTCCGCTCCGAAGCTTGCGAAGGGCATAATGGTCAAAGCTGCCAGAATAATGACCGGAAATCCCACTGTATCGATGAGTTTGGCATCCAATCTCACACCAAGTACAAAGCCGATAATACTGAAGTAAATGCCCATGACGGTCAATAAGAAAAACTGAATGCCCAGTTTTCCGTTAATCGGGAATTTGGCAAATACTGCCGCAACGCCCAAAACCACAACAAAAATCAAGGTATTTAACACGATTTGTACTAGGCATTGACTCAAAAGATAATTTTTTATGCTGTAGTTGGAAAATCGGGATTCAAAGGAATAAAAACCGATGTCGGAGGAGATTCTTTTACTAAAGGTTGCCAGACTGTTTCCGATGATACCGATAAACACGGCAATCCCCAGCATAATATTCGGTAACATATTCGCCTGAATATTGTATAAGAACATATACCAAGCCAGCGGAAGAAGGATCGTAAATAAGACAAATCTTCTGTTTCGTAACACCTGCTTTAATTGAATCATACTAATCATTTTTAGGCCTCCTTTTCAACCTTTTCTCTATAAAACTCTTCAATCGTTTTCCCCTGCCGGTGAATCTCTTCTACGGATTCCGTTGCAGCAATCCGTCCATTTTTTAAAATCATCACCTTTGTAAAGAAGTGATCAATCTGGTTAAAATCATGGGTAACAATCACGGAAGTATATTTTTCCTTCTCAAGAAGCTTCCAAAACCGGTCTACGGATTCCAAATCCATTCCGGTGGTTGGCTCATCCAGAAAAATCAGCTTCGGAGAATTTAAAATGCTGAGCAGTAAGGAAAGTCTTCTCTTTTGCCCGCCGGAAAGACCGCCCACATATTGCTTTTTAAAATCCTGCAAGGAAACTTTTTCCAAGGCTGCATCAAGGTCTACTGCAATTCGATTCATCGCACTTTTCAGCTGTACTAAATCCGAAACCGTCAAATCCTCGATCAAAACATCGCCCTGCGGCATCATGCCGATTTCTGTCTGATAATCCAGCGCCGTGTTCACGGTACCGGAATTTGCCTCCAGCTGACCGGCAATGATTTTCATCAGCGTGCTTTTTCCCGCTCCGTTATTCCCCAGTAAAGCGACCTTCTCTCCTTCTTCTATGGAGAAGGAAACACCTTTTAATACCTCTTTATTTTTAAAGGACTTCTTGATTTCATCTACTCTAAACATCTCAGTGAACCTCCCTTTCTTTTTTGTTTACGAGGCTCATTATAGAACGTATGCCGGAAGAGAAAATAAGCTTGTCGCGAACGGTACTTATTTTGTCGCGAACGGTAATTTTCTAAAAAAAGCCAGACTGAAAGAACATCGTATAGAAGCAAAAAAAAGATTTTTGAAAGAGGTATCGTACAAAGAAGCGCACGAAAATAGACCTTAGACAAGGCTTCCAAGGTCTATTTGCAAAACTGAATGGTCTGAGAAAAAAGATATTCGGCGCTCCGGGTACTGATGAGGGATTTCGGGTATTTTTCTAAAATCGTATGCACGTTATAAAGGCCAAGTCCTCTGCCTTCTCCCTTAGAGGAATAGCCCTTCTCGAAAATAGGAGAGAGCTCCAGTTTTTCCGCCTTTGTGCTGTTTTCCACCACCAAAATGAGGGTTCTTTCCTCACGAATCAAGGCGATGGCGATTTTCGGTACTTCGGCAGTAAGACATCCCTCTATGGCATTGTCACAGAGAATGGAAAGAATCTTGATGAAATCCAGCAGCTCGATTTGAAAATCATAAATCTCTTCTTCTATCTCCACAGAAGTCTCTATCCCCTTACTCTGGGCCTCAAGGAGCTTCGCGGATAAGACACTTTTTACCGCATCATTTTCAATTCGGCTTAACTTTGCAAGGTCAAATTTACTGCTATAAAAGGGCTTTCCGCTGTCCTTAAGAACCGTATTGTAAATGTTTTCAATGCTGTCAAAGTCTTTCCGTTCAATCCCCAGCTTCAAGCTGGTTAAGATATTCATATAGTCATGGCGAAAACTGCGAATTTCTCCATATAACTCCTCCACTTGATGACTGTATTCGGAAAGCGCCTTTAGCTCACTGTCCTTTTGCTCCAGCACCTCCGCTTCCAGTCTTTCCTTGGAAACGGCATTGATATATAAAAGCACCACGAAGAAGATAATGATATAGAGATTATTCAG
>JABZIV010000006.1:17608-70118 GCA_015258095.1 Lachnospiraceae bacterium | reverse complement strand
GATTCATGCAGAGGGACAGACTATTTTGATGGTAACCCATTCCCTTAGAGCTGCCTCTTACGCCGATAGAGTTTTATTTATCAAAGACGGCATGGTTTTTCATGAGATTTATCGGGGAAATGAGGAAGGACAGCGTGATTTTATGGAGCGTATCTCCGAGGCACAACTTGTATTGAGCAAGCAGCAGAATGCGCTTCGCCCTGATAGTCTTTACGATAGGCAAACGGAGATGGCAACGGAGATGACGCCAAAAGATGCTTTCACAGAGAGTAAAGGAAGGGAGGCATAGGCATGAGTTTTTTTATGGCAAGACGCTTCGCATTGAAAAACCTGCTGGCGAATCGGCTTTTAGAAATACCCTTTGTACTCTCTTCCGGGATTATGGGAATGCTTTTCTTTATCATGGCTTCCTTACTGGGCAATCATTATGTTGAAACCCGTCATAGGGACTTGCCCCTTTTTATTCAAGTTGGTACGATTCTTCTTTGCATTTTCACTTTTGTTTTTATCCAGTATGCAGTCAACTTCATGCTGAAGAAACGAAATAAGGAGTTTGCCCTTTATGGCATTTTGGGCTTGGAGAAGAAGCATATCCGAAAGATTATTGCCATTGAATTTTTCTGCCTCTTTGCTTTTATCCTGGTACTGAGCATTGTGGGCGGATATCTCTTTGGGCAAATGGTCTTTCTCATGCTGAACTTCATCATGAAAGACGTGTCGGGGAGGCTGATGGACTTTCCCTTTAGCTTTACTGCCCTGTTCTATACCATGGTTTTGCTGTTGTTCCTCTATCTTTTCACCTTGCTCCGCAGCAGTTTTCGGATTTCCTTTTCTACCCCGATGGCGCTTTTACAAAAAGGACATGAGGGGGAGGGCGAACCGAAGTCCAGAGTGATCCTGTCTTTTATCGGCTTCCTGTTCCTCGGCATCGGTTACGGTATCGCACTTTTGATCCAAGGCTTACTGTCTTCCTTTACTTACTTTTTCCTTGCGGTACTGGCGGTAATTCTTGCGACCTATCTTTTGTATATTTCCTTTTCCGTGCTGCTTTTGAAAATGGAGAAAAGGCGCCCTTCTTACTACAAGCCGGAGAAGTTCTTAAGCATCAGCGGACTTCTTTATCGTATCAAGGGAAATGCAGTTTCTCTTGCGAGCATTTCCATCTTAAGTACTGGAGTGATTTTGAGCCTTGCCACCACCATTTGTATGTACGCAAATATTCAGAATAAGGGAAACAGCTTATTTTCCAGAGAGTACAGTATGGAACTTTCCCCATTTTCCTATCCGAAAAAGGAAGGGGAAGACTTGAAGCGGTCTTTAAATCAAATGGTGCTGGAAAGCGTGAACGAGCCTTCCGAGGTAGAGGGCTTATATACCATGGTAACGCTTGCTACCGCGGGCTATGTAGAGGAAGGTCAAATCCTCCCTGTGCAAGGGCAAGAGAACATGGTGAATGCCAAAGATCCCAATATGATTATCCTTTATGATTTAGCCGGCTACAATGCCCGTTTTCAGAAGCATATTTCTTTAGGAGAAAATGAAATTCTGCTCTGTAACAATAGAAATACGCCGAAGAATCCGGGCAGCTTGAAAATCGGAGACCGGGTGTTTCAGGTGAGTGAAATTCAGAATATCTTACCGGTGGATATGGTGGCTTTAGGAAGCTACGGCATTGTGGTGAGGGATCTTGCCACTATGGAGTATATTGAGAAATGTTTACAGCCTAAGGAGCATCGCAGTGAGTCTACCGGCATCGAATTTAGCACCCATTGGAATCTGAAAGGGATTTCCGGGGAGGCATATCAGCCAAACTACAGCGCCTTAAAGAAACAGCTAAAGGCATTTTCAGAAAAAAATTTCAAGGGAAACTATCTGTATTCGGTAGAAAATAAGGAAGAGTACCTGCAATCGCAATATGAAGTAAACGGCGGATTTTTATTCTTAGGGGTGCTGATCGGCATCATTTTCCTGACAGGCACGGTATTAATCAGCTACTACAAGCAAATCAGCGAAGGCTATGAAGACAGAGAAAAGATGCAAATCATGAAGAAGCTGGGGCTTTCCGACCGTTTGATTCAGAAGACAGGGTCCTCTCAGATTCTATGGCTGTTCTTCGGCCCCTTAGCAGTGGCAACCCTGCACTGCCTCGTAGCCTCCAAGATTGTTTTCAGACTGCTGGGACTTTTCGGAGTGGGAAGTCTGACCCTTTATGCCGGCTGTTTGTCCGCAGTACTTCTTGTCTTTGCGCTGGTTTATCTCGTAATCTTTCGGCTGACCAAGAAAGCCTATACGCGGATAGTAGAATAAAAATGTGAGGTAAAGACGATGAAAATAATAGGGAAACTTTTGAAACTTGCAGGAAAAATTGTTCTTACGCTGCTAGCCTTTCTGTTTGTCTGTATTTTGCTTTATTTTGGAAAATTAAAGTTCGAGGAATTGCAGGCTCACCGTGAAATCAAAGAGGTTCAGGCGGAAATGAAGCCCCTCTCCGCAGAGTATATACCGGCAAATATTTCGATTCTTTCAATCGGAGAGGCTGCCCATGGCTGTAAAGAAATGCAGGAGCTGAAGCTGTCTGTTTTCAAGGAAATGGTGGAAAAACGGGGCTTTACGGCATTTGCCCTGGAAGCGGACTATGGGGAGTGTGCGGAAATTAACCGCTATATTCAAGGAGGAGAAGGAAGCGCGGAGGAAATGGTACAGAAGTTTGCCTTTCCCATTTACCATACTAAAGAAATGGCAGAGCTCATTTCCTGGATGCGGGAGTGGAATGAAAGTGCTCCGGAAGAGAAGAAGGTTCGCTTCTACGGCTTTGATATGCAAGATCCTGAGGGAAGTTATGCTTTTTTAAAGGAATACAGCCTGTCTCACAAGCTGACGAGCGAAGAAGAGTTTGCAAAAAATCTGGACTGCATAAAGGGTGAGAATTTCAGCTTAAACGAAAAGAATGCCGGAGAAGTGATTGCCTTTTTGGACAGCTTAAAGGAAAAGGCGGAGAAGAGTCCGGAAAAGGTGCAGAAGGAGACGGGAAACACCGAGGATGAGCAGGAGGGTACGGAAAAGCAAGCCTCCAATGACCATCAGGGTGGTACGGAAAAGCAAGCCTCCAATGACCATCAGGGTGGTATAGATAAACAAGCCGTTAAGGAGAATCAAGACTTTCTGATGGAGTTAAATACCGTCCGACAAGCCGCGGAAACTTGGCTTTCCAAAGAAAATTCCTCTGTTCTTCGGGACCGGGATATGGAAGAAAATGTGAAGAAAATTCTGGAAATAGAGCAAAAAATCGGTTCCGGAAAGCTCGTTATTTCTGCGCATGACGGACACATTCAGAAGGAAAATCCGATTTATAACAGCATGGGTGTACTATTGACCAAGGACTTCGGGGAAGCCTACTATGCCATCGGAACGGATGTCTGGAAGGTAACAGACAATATCAAGGTGCTTGGAGAAGCGAAGAGAACGGTGCAGAGCTTTGTTTCGGTAGACCCTTTGGCGGCACAGGCAAGATTTGCGAAGGGAAAGCAATATGCCTTGTATTTTTCAAGCATTACAGACGAGAAAAGCAAAGTCTATCAGCTGATTCATACGCCGATGGAAATGTTGCAACTGGGAGAGGGCTACTCTTTCCTTATGCGCTTTATCCCAAATTCTTATCGGGTGAAGGGGGCTCCCGTTCAGCGCTACGACAGCATGATTTATCTTTACGAGGGGAATCCGATAGAGCTTTTGAAGAAGAGATAGCTGCCGGCGAGGCGGAGTATTTCTTGTAAAATAAAAACAAAGTGAAGGCATCCTGCTAAGTAAAAATGCAATAGCGTAATATGCAAAAGTATATTATTGCGTATTACGATATTGCATTTTGTTCCATTGGAATGGATTATTCTAATTTAAAACCGCTCTATAGTTTTGATTTTTGCTTACAAATCACTAAAATTATTATAGAAATGAATGCTAATCATTGCGAAATACATTCATTTTTGGTATATTTCATATATACATGAATGTAGATAGGAGGTGGAAACAATGGCAACAATTACAGTACGAATTAATGACGAAGATAAAAAAGTATTAGACCAAGTAGTAGAAGATATGGGCTTGAATTATTCCACATTTTACAGTATTTATACGAAGAAAGTTTTACGAGAAAGACGAATCCCTTTTGAAGTATCTGCCAGTGTGGATCCATTCTATTCGGACAGCAATATTCGTTCGCTGAAAAAATCTATAAAGGAATTGCGTGAGGGTAAAGGCAAGGTACATGAACTTATTGAGGTAGACGATGAGTGAAAAAATATGGTCTGATGATGCATGGGAAGATTATTTATTGTGGCAAAATACCGACAAGAAAATTGTTAAAAGAATCAACCAGCTCATTAAGGATATCGAGAGAAACGGATGCTTTGATGGTATTGGAAAGCCCGAAGCTCTAACCGGTGATTTAGGCGGAGAATTTAGTCGAAGAATTGATGATAAAAATCGACTGGTCTACCATATGGAAGATAAACGTATTTTTATCGTGCAATGTAAAGGGCATTATCAGGACCATTAAGCAAATGGTGCAGTTTCTCTGCACCATTTTGTGCTCTTTTTAAAGCGTTATAACAGATTTATATGATATTATCCTTGCGAGTGAGGCTTATATAGACAAACAATAGGAGAAATCATGAAACAATCTTTAGAAGAAAAACAGTCACTAGCGATGGAACGCTTAGCGGCAGGAAAGAACTGCGGACAGCTGGTGCTGCTTGCCTATCAAGAGGAATTAAATCTTTCGGAGGAGCTTCTGCTTTCTCTCTCTGCGGGGCTTATTGAGGGTTTAGGAACCTTAGAGGGAACCTGCGGCGCACTCATTGGAGCAAATTTGGTTTTAGCTATGAAAAATAAGGGAAATCCAATGGTGCAGGTGGAGGCTGCCCATCTTTTTCAGGATTTTGTTGAGCGCTGTGGAGCCAGCATTTGCAAAGACTTAAGAGGGATAGGCAAAGAAAAGCCTCTTTGCAGCTGTGAAGATTGCATCAAAGAGGCGATTGCTTTGCTATATTAGAAAGTTGCAGAAGTCAATGAACCTTTTCCTCCACCTCCTGATAAGGATAAGCCTTACGGAGTGCCCGGTAGCAGGGGCAGTCTTCTTCGTGGTCATTAATAACACCTGAGGCCTGTAAAAAAGAATAGACAATGACGGGGCCGGTATACTGAAAACCCCGTTTTTTTAAGTCCTTACTGATTGTCTCGGAAAGAGCGTTTTTGGCCGGCATTTCCCCTTTTTCATGCCCTTGATAACAAAGACTTTTTCCGCCGGAAAACTTCCAAAGGTATCGATCAAAGCTCCCCTCTTCTTGTTGTAGAGCTAAAAATGCTTTGGCGTTTTGCACCATGGCTTTGATTTTTCGCTCCGACCGAATCATATTTTCCGTATGCATGATTCTTTCCATATCTTCTTCCGTGAATGCTGCGACTTTTTCCGGGGAAAAATTTGCAAAACAGCTTCGAAGAGTTTCTCTTTTTCGAAGAATCAAGGCCCAGCTAAGGCCTGCCTGCATGGATTCCAAAAGTAAGTATTCAAAGAGCTTTTGATCATCATGGGTGGGTACGCCCCATTCCTTATCATGGTAGGATATCATTTCCGCACTGCTGTTTTTCCATTGACAAGCCATAGCGCCTCCTTACTTGGCATTGCTCCGTATCACTCTACATCCAGTTCAGAAACTTCTTTCGGATACTCTCTAAGCTCTCCTTCCTCATGGAGCGGATTCCAGACTTGGGCAAAAAATTGATCCTTCTTGGCGCGGACACCATAGTTCCAGGACTTTCTTTCGCACTCATCACACCAATGCCCGCCTTCCAGAATCAGTCTTGGACTTCCCTTGAAGTGATGCCCGAACTGACAGGTAAACTTGAGTGGTGTGCTCCAGTCTCCTTTTTTCATCGTTTCGGAATCGCAGCTACCGCCTCTGAACTCGGCAGCCTTTTTCATGTCTTCGAGATTCAATTCCTCTTCGGGCTTCGTTTCATCATAGCCGTGATTAAGGTGAATCACATGATTCCAATCCTTAAAATGCACCATATCACTCAGCTTATCGGGAAGCGCTTCCCATGCCTTACGGGATCCCCAGTAAGCATCAATATGATCTTCCATATTGTCCTCTATAAAATGAATCGTACCGTGCTCTGTCTTTGCTAACTTGGTAAAGTTTTTCTTCACTATATTGCCAATCAGTTTCTGCCCTCCGGGAAGCTTAGAGATAAAGCGGAAAATGGGGACAACTGCACCCAAGCCCTTCACGTAAGAATCGTAAAAGTACTGTATGGAGTCCTGCCGAAAGTGCAGATAATTCTCCAGTTTATCGGAATCCTCGTAGAAATGCCCGTGGAAATTTCTTATTGCCTGCTCTTTTGGAGAAAAGATATAGTCCGGATTCGTGATTCCCAGTTTACCAAAGGATTCCTTGTACATTTCATACGCACTGACTCTACAGCTTTCACCGCCGCCGATATTGTAGATATGATTCCAGAAGCTTTGGTCCAGTGTTCCCTTCACATCATACGCGGCAAGATTTTTCATTGCTCTCCCGGAATCTCTGTCGGAAACATATTCCAGGACATTGTCAAAGCAGTTATGGAATAGAATGGCATCTTGTATTTTCGACATGGCAGGACCGATGATTCCGGTTTGCCGTAAAGATACCCAGTATTTCAGTCTCGATTCGATGAGATAGCGCTCGGCGGCAACCTTACTTACCGCATAGTAATCGAACATGGAGGGCTTAATGGGATCGCCTACTCTTCCCCAATGAATGGGAGGCATCCTGTCTCCCGTCTCTGCCACTGTGCCGATATAGACAAATTTAGTGACTTGATCCTGCTTAAGCTCATATAGAGCCTCAATCATATTTTTCGTACCGCCGTAATTTACCTGCATTGCTTTTTTTTGATCATAATCTGCCTGAGGGGAAACGAATGCTGCAACGTGAAGAATCAGGGAGACATCTTTTAAATATTTTTTCAATGTACTTTTATCGTTCAAATCTCCCCAGCAGATTTCTAAATCTTGCAGCTTTTTATACGGAGCAAGGATATTTTGCTTTTTCTCCGCTGTTTTTGCAAGGATTCGCAAATCATAGAGGTCTAAATCTTGTACCATGGCTTTCAAAGACTCCATTCCCATTGTCCCTGTTGCTCCGGTAAGAAATACGATTGGCTTAGCCATTTTCTGTTCCTCCTGTAAGAGATACTTTTGAACGAGTCAGAACCTCTTTCCCGATTGGGAAAATGGCGCTGTCTTATATTTTTTTCTCCGTTCCTTATGTATCATAATTTTGCGTTTCTTGTTTCCCTATCGAACATTGAAATCTCAAGTACATAATAAATACATCGCGTATTGTTTACAACTTTCAATCTTGCTAGAATGTTTTTAAAACTACATTTATGGAAATCAGTATAGTTTTAGAGATAAAACGGGAAGAAGGATGGTAAATGCAAGATTTGCAAAGTGGTAGTAGCATTATGCTGAACGAAGTGCTTGCGCTGACAAAGCTAAGAATAAATGATAGAAAATGTGCTATTTGCAATGCAGGGACAAGAACAAGTTTACATGTAGCATCTGTAATTGCAATGGAGCTTGACGAGAGTTTTAAATCAGTTAGTTTTATATAACTTTTAGACATTTTTAGCAGATTTTTGCTATACTGATAAAAACATACTATGCTTACCTATATTGCGTGAGCATTTCAAAAAAGGATAAGATCTATTTTTTTCAAGGAGGGAAAAGAATGTTTGAACAAGTAAAATTAGACTACAGCTTTGATGCTCTGGAACCGCACATTGATACTTTGACGATGGAAACCCACTACGGGAAGCATCACGCAACCTATAACAAGAACTTTAACGATGCCGTAGAAAAGGCTGGATTATGCGGAAAAACGGTAGAGGAAATCCTCTCTTCCTTATCGTCCGTTTCGGATGAAACACTGAGGACAGCTTTACAGAATAATGGCGGCGGATATTATAACCATAATCTGTATTTCTCTACGATGAGTCCGAAGAAAAATACGAAACCTAGTTCGGAACTGGAGGAGGCCATCAAGAGGGACTTCGGATCACTCGAGAAGCTGCAAGAGATTTTACAGACTTTGGCATTGGGGCAGTTCGGTTCTGGTTGGGCATTTTTAGCTGCGGATCAAGAGGGAAAACTTTACGCAACGAAATCTCCGAATCAAAATAACCCGTTGATGGAAGAGGGACATCGTACCCCAATCCTCGCGATTGATGTATGGGAACATGCATATTATCTAAAGTATAAGAATTTGAGAGGGGAGTACTTGCAAAACTTCTTTGCCGTTTTGGACTGGGAAAAGGTAAGCGAAAATTACAAGAATAGAGCATAGGGCATCTTGGAGGACATGCCGAGGTTCTCTTTCTGCATTGCGAAGGACTGAATCGACGCATTGTCCTCTTTTTTTGTCTAAAAAAAGGGTTAAATTAAGACTGAAAAATATTTTGTGTAAACTAGATAGTTGAAAATAGGTATCCTCCCAGATTAATTAGAATAAATATTAATCTAGGAGGATATTTTTATGGCAGGAACAAGAAAGCTCTCTCCAGAGCGTAAAGCATTTATCAATGGACTTATTGAACACTACCATCCCGAGGATGCTCAGGATGTGCAAGAAATGCTTAAAGATCTTCTTGGGGATACTCTACAAGGAATGCTAGAAGCAGAGATGGATGAGAACCTTGGTGAAATGAATCTCGACATACCTTGAGATAAAAAAGGCGAGTTTGAACCTCAAGCTATTAAGCATCAAAAAGGCTGTCTATGTGGCTATCGGAATAAAACTGAACGGCAACAAAGAAGTGCTTGGCATGTGGATTGGCGATAATGAAAGCGCTAAATATTGGCTGGGTGTTTTAAAATACTCTCATGCTGTAGCCTTTCTAACTGCATTTACCGTTTTTTCACATAGTTCATCTATTGTCAAATTTCTCATTCTTCTCATTAACGTTGCTATATTCTTTCCTATCGGCTTTATCCAATGCTCCCCAACTGTTTCTAGACCTATCATGCAAAGCAAAGCGTTTAAAACAGGCGCCGCTGTACAATCAACATCTTGCCCTTCCATGGCAATGATATGGCAGGTTTTTTCAAATTCGTCATTTCCATACCACAGGGCGATAATCTCTGCGGCAACGTTCGGATACGCATGAATCCAGTTATATTCTTTGTATTTTTCTTCTACCTTTTTCCAAGCCTCTTCCCATTCTTTTTCCGTCTTGCATAGCTCAAAAGCATACTTCACTACAGTATAGTATTCACTCTCATGGGGAATCATATCTACAGTCTTTTGTAAAACAGACTTCATACTCTTTTCAACAAAACTAAGTGAAACAAGCATGGCATTAAACATTCCACCCAGCATTCCACTATTAGAATGGGAAACTACACTATCATCCACCGCAAGTCTAGCTGCCAATTCCGGATTCCCCGGGGCAAGCATTCCATGCATTGGTGTTCTCATTTGTGCCCCAATCCAATCCGAAAAATAATTATTGATTTGACCACTCATCGGGGGGACTAACCCATGTCGTAAATTCTCTAAAGCAACTTTTTCCGCAGAATATCCATCCGCTATGAATTCCAACCACTTATCTGCTACATCCAAAGAAGTAATGTTATATCCTTTTTCACTAAACCCATCCAAATAAGCCAATTCATAAGTTATATCATCATTATAGGTCTCCGGCTTTCTTAAATATCCCCTAACCTCGCCAAACCTTTTTCGGATATTATCCGTGGTGTATCCTTCGATTTGTGTTCCGAGACATCCTCCTATCAACTGCCCCATCCAACCCGCGTATACCTTTTCCTGAAATTGTTTACTGTGCACATCAAAGTAAATCGGTTCTACAAAAGATACATCTTTTTTAACATCTAAAAAACTGCGGTAAATTCTATGATTCCAATACGGAGAATTCTCATTTTTTTTCGCTTCCTGTAAAGCACGATAAATTTTTGCAGTAATCACTTGAATGTCTGATCCATTTTTTTCCTGGACTGCTTTTAATCCGGGTTCAATCCATTTCTCTGCTTCAGCAACCAAATATCCCTTTTCTCTCATACACTCAATTGCAGCAACTATCAGGTGACACGGTGCCTTTGAACCGGGAACCTCACTATACCAATCCGTAAATAATTGACAATCTGATGCATTCGCATTGTCCAAATAAACCATCCACTCTTTCTCATTATCACTGCTCTCATCCACTTCAGGAGGAATAGCTTCCAGTATCCATTTCCTCTCATATTCCCAGGCCTTCTTTGCCATATAATTAATCTCCTTCTACTTTTGTCTCTGTTATCAAAGCACTCATTCTCTTCTGTTTCGTAGATTTTTTCTTCTGTCTTGCCATATACGAATATACGGATATCGCTATAATCGTTACCATATACGGGATGCACTGTATAAGCTGTGATGGAAGGTTCAGTATCTGCAGTCGAATTGCTAAACAATCAGCCATTCCAAAAATCAAAACCGCAAGCATAATCGGTCCCGGTAAACCCTTTCCCATCGCTTCCGCCGCCATTCCTATCCAGCCTCTTCCGGCAACCATATCTCTGGAAAAAAAGGAAACATAACCCATAGACATATATGCGCCGCCTATTCCCGCCAAAGCTCCCGCCATTGTTAAAGCCATTATCTTATATTTGACAATCGGAAGCCCAACGGATTTTGCCGCAGCTTCACTTTCTCCGACAGCCCGCACTCTAATTCCCGCTGGCATTTTCCAAAAAAATAATGCCAAAAAAATAGTAAAGCACCATCCCAAATAGGTAATCAAATTATGACCCGAGAATACTTCTCCCAAAAAAGGAATTTGACTTAAGAATGGAACTCTCATATTCGGAATAACCGGACTATTTAGACTTTGGGTGGATCCCTTATTGCCGGTTAAAAAAAATGTTGCAAAAACGGTGAGACCTCCGGATAAAGTATTTAATGCAATTCCGGCAAGAACCGAATTTGTATGGAGTACAATGGTAAAGTAGCCAAAAAGATAGGCCATTAAAACTCCTACAATCATTGCACAAACCACTCCTACAAAGGCATTATGACTAAAAAAGCCAAAAACGGGTCCTGCTAATGAGCAGGCAAGCATGATTCCTTCCGTTCCTATGGCATCTATTCCTCCCTTTGTAAAAACCATACATGCCAAAGCAGCATATAAAATAGGCGTCATCACACGAAGTGAAGTAAAAAGGAAATCTGCAGAAAAGATAGTATTTAAAATATTCATTGTTTCCTCCCTTACTTCAACTGATTCGCACTCACGGCTTCTCTGATAATCATTTTCTTCTTTACGCCACTTAAAATAGCTGTAGCTGAAATCAATAAAACCATAACTGCCTGAATAATGTTCACAATCTCAAAAGGGATATCTGTTGTTCTAGACATAATATCTGCCCCTATCCGCAGATAAGCCAAGAAAAAAGCAGCTATAGGAACATATTGAATTTTATTTTTCGCTACGATGGCAATTAAAACGCCATCCCATCCATACCCCGGCAATGAACTATATTGAAAACGTTTATACATACCAAATAATTCAACGGATGCACCCAGCCCGGCAAGCATCCCGCCAAGTGCCTGTGTTAAGAGAATAACCTTATCCGATGATATGCCGGAGTAATCAGCCATTCTTCTATTTTTTCCAACAAGCGTTGCTTTCAATCCAAGCGAAGTTTTATTTAAAAACAGATACACCAATAGCACTGTGCCTATCGCTATAACGAATCCCGTAGAGACTCTGGTTCCCGGTATTAAATTAGGAAGACAAACATTCTCCGGAAACTTATACGAATAATTTACGTTCTGTGTCGGATCATACAAAAATGTGGAAATAATCCATGATCCAAAAAATAAACAAATATAATTTAACATCAAGGAAGTGACCAAAACGTTTGCTCCGGTCTTAACAGAAAGAACCCCCGGAATAGAAGTAGTAAGGCCGCCTACTAACGAGCCGACCAACATAGCAATCATTAAGCCCAAGATTCCGGGTGCCTTTACAGTTAAAGCAGATGCACACGCTGCTACAGCCCCAAGAAAAAAGCCTCCTTCCATGGACAAGTTAAACAGTCCGGGGCGGAATAAGATAATTACTGCCATTCCGGTGAAAATAAGAGGAATCATTGCTTCGATTACATTTCCGAAACGCCTCAAGCTCATCATTGGACCAAGAACAAAGGATTGCAATGCGGTTAACGGCTCCTTTGACACTAGAAGAATAATGACAAAAACGATAAGCAAAGAAATAAAAATAGCAAGTACGGTTCGAAGCATTTCAATGTAGGATGATATTGATTTTTTCATCTTCACACCATCTCCTCCTGTTTTTTTAGCCCCAACATATAACTTCCTAATTCATACTCATCCACTTCACTCGCATCATCAAAATAGGCGACTTTTCGCCCTTCACACATAACCATGATGCTATCAGAAAGCTCTAGTATCTCATTTAAATCAGCAGAAATTAAAAGAATTGCTTTTCCTTTATCTCTTAATTCGATGATTTTCTGCCAAATAAACTCATTTGCTCCTACATCAATCCCTCTAGTGGGCTGATTTGCTATCAAGATTTCCGGGTCAGATGAAAACTCCCGGGCAATCACAACCTTTTGCATATTTCCGCCCGATAAACTTCCTACATTTTCTTCATCACTTTGACAACGAATTTGAAAGGATTCTATCTGTTCTTCTGTATATCTATGAATTTTTGTATCATTCAACATTCCGTAACTACGAAATCGTTTTTCATCTATTTGATTTGCTATAAGATTTCCCCAAATCGGTACATCCACTGAAACTCCTGTTTTCATGCGATCTTCTGATACATAAGATATTCCTAAATCACGAATGCAACGTATGCTTTTTCCAAGGATATTTTTACCTTGATACAAGATTTCCCCGGTGCATCCATGGTGCACCCCGAATATAATTTCAGAAAGCGCACTTTGCCCATTTCCCTCAATTCCGGCAATTCCCAGAATCTGACCTTTTCGTAACTGAAATGAAACATCTCTTAAAATAGGACGCCCTTCCCTTTGAAAAAATAAATCCTTAACCTCTAACAAAACATCTCCAAAGGAGGGTCGAGTTTTCTTTGCTTTAAGCATCACATCTCGCCCAACCATAAATTTTGATATTTCTTCTTCAGTCGCATTTTCAACAGACATCGTTCCAACTGTATGCCCATCTCTTAGAACTGTAATTCGATCACAAATCTGCATTACTTCTTTTATCTTATGAGAAATAAAGATAATCGTGTGTCCGCTCTTTTTCAGAAGTAATAGTTGTTCGAAAAGTTCCTGTGTCTCCTGCGGTGTTAATACCGCTGTCGGTTCATCCAGTATAAGCAATTTTGCTCCCCTAAGAAGAACCTTTAATATCTCCACTTTTTGTTTTAATCCCACTGATATGTCTTCAATAAAGTCTAAGGGATTCACATTTAAATTGTATTGGGCAGCAGTATCCTTGACTTTTCTAATAGCCTCTTCTCGATTCACAAAAATGCCCTTTTTAGGTTCTATCCCAAGGAGAACATTTTCATATACTCTAAGTGAATTCACCAGCATAAAATGCTGGTGAACCATTCCAACTCCTTTTTTTATCATTTCAGAGGCATTTTGCGGATTAATCTCAACACCTTTTAAGAGAATTTTTCCTTCGGTTTTCTCTTCGTCTCCGAACAGAATTTTCATTAAAGTACTTTTGCCCGCACCATTTTCTCCCATCAGGGCATGAATTTCACCCTCTTCAATGGACAGATTTACATCTTGATTCGCAATTGTTCCATTCGGATAAATTTTTGTAATATGCTCCATCCGTAGAATCTCATTGCTCATTTTGTCTCTCCCTATGCAAAAATACAAATCTCATCTTATGGTGCAACAGACTGAATTAACTCATCAATTTTTTTCTGATCAACATCTCCCAGTGCAGTGGGAACCTCTTTTTTCCCATCCGCTACTTCTTGTGCAGCCTCATCCACTTTTTTTCTGATATCTTCCGGAACATTCTTCTCATAATAACTGTTTTCCGCTAAACAAGACCCTTTTTCCTTTAATCCCAAACTTTCCGTCTTCCCATAAGGAACCTTATCCTCCTGCTGTAACTGAGCAGTTCTGAAAAGAGATTCGCCCACATTCTTCAAAACCGATGTCAATATTGTATTGGCTTTTTTCTCATCCGAGCCGGCGAAAAGCATAGATTGATCCGAATCGACGCCAATAATATATTTCCCCATATCTACAGCGGCATCTACACAACCAAGCCCAGCCTGCTCTGCTGCCGGAAATATAATATCTACGCCTTGATTAAATTGCGCTATAGCCGTTTCTTTCCCTTTAGCGGTATCATCCCATGAGCCAATATAAGAAACATACACTTTAATATCCGGATCGACTGATTTTGCTCCGGCTATGTATCCAACCAAAAAATCGGTAATAATGGGATGCTCATCTCCTCCAATGAATCCAATTTTTTTGTCAGCATTCGCATGTTCCATTTTTGATTCGGTAACAAGCGCAGCCAAAACACCCGCTAAATAAGACCCTTCATTCTGCTTATAAGAAATAGCATACAAATTCGGCCATTTTCCTTCTTCCATGGTGGAATCGAACATCACCCACTTCTGCTTTGGAAATTCTTCAGCTGCCTGTTCTATTACTTCTGCAGAAGAGGAACCATTGGAGACAATGATATCCCATTCCCCACTTTCAGCTAAATCTTCATACGCCGGCAACCACTTCGTATTATCTCTGCCAATTTCAACAACTTTTGTTTTCATCCCCAATTCCGATGAAATTCTTTTCATTCCTTCGTTGGCTGAATCATTAAAAGATTTATCTCCTAATTGACCAGTGCAAACAAATGCTACAGAAGGTTTGTCTTCTTTTTTTCCATCCATTTTCGTCTCTGTTTTTGTACCATTTTCATTTTTTTGTTTCGCTCCACCGCACGCAAACAGGGATACCGTCATAGAGCACAGCAAAAAAAACGTCACGATCTTTTTCATACTCTTCCTCCTTGCTGATTTATCATTATGTTCACGAAAATATTTTACCAAATAAGTTTCTCAACTAAAGAATAGCGATACTATTTTTATTGTCAATCATATTTTAAGCATATTTTTCTATATTTCGCTAATTATTTATTATTTTTTGTATATTTTCAATAATAAAAATAGATTATACTTTACTGAATTGAAAGGGAATGACATTTTCCTATAGGATATTTTTCAGAGTGCAAAGTGTATGAAGAGAAGGGATTACAGTACTTTATGCCTTCGTACAGAGACAATATGTAGGAAAAAGCAACCGATAGAATACAATGTAAACGCAAAGATTGTAAAAAGCCGTTTTGCCTTTTCCAGAAAGCTTAATTTATGAGAGAAAGAAGCTCCAGCTCTTCTCCTACCGAATCCGAAATAAAGCATACCAGTGGCTGGTTTCAGCCTCTTCGGTATGATCGAGATACGCCATATACCCTTCTTCGATATACTCCAGTCCTTGCATGCTCTCAGCGAGGAGACTCCTGTATTCTTCGCGTGTTCTGTAAATTGCGCCGTAATAATCTTTCAAATTCTCCGACCAGATATGATTTAAGGTCAGTCTCTCTTCTTTTCCGACACTTTCCTCAAAATAAAACAGCGAATTGCGATGGGCTAACCGCCTTAGTCCCTGATAGTATTTCCGGAGTTCGTCATCATTGATATACATGGAAACGCCGGCATCTATCACAATATCATATTGGCGGGAAGTAACGAGCGGATCAGAGACTGCATCCACAACCGACATCGTATAAAAATGGCAATTCTCGTTCTTTATTTTCTCTTTAGCAACAGCAATCATCTCCGGAGAAAAATCTACTCCGATGTACTCCCGGCAACAATCTGAAAATGCCTCCGCAAGCCTTCCTATTCCGCAACCGAGGTCCAGAACCGATTTATTCTTGTTCAGCTCAAAACGGGAAAGAAGAAATTGCTTCTCATACTCATCCCATCGAACGGAAGAATCCGGATCCTGATCTCCCAAGAGTACGGTAGTATACTCCTGTTTTCTATTTTTGATTGTCTTTGCTCTTTGATCAAAAAAGTTCACCGTATTTTGGGGATCTATACTGATTTTTTCTCCATACACACGCTTTTCCATCGAAAAATAACTCCTTAGTCGTTAATTTCTCTCCATCTCAGGCAAGAAACACAGTGCCCGTCTCCAATGTCTTCCAACTTAGGCCGGCTTGCCATGCAGGCCGCCGTTTTATAGGGGCAGCGCGACGCAAAAAGGCAGGCTGTTTCAGCCGCATCTAAAGCTTTTTCCGGCTCTCCCTCCAGTATCGCTTCTTTTTTCTTTCCGACCACCGGCTCCGGTACCGCGGAAAGCAATGCCTTCGTATAAGGATGAAGCGCATGCCGAAAAACCTGATCCGTCTCCCCTGTTTCTACAATACTTCCCAGATACATCACAGCGATTCGATGACTGATGTAACGCACCATGGAGAGGTCATGTGCGGTAAACAGATAGGTTACCCCGAGTTCTTCCTGTAAGTCCTTCAGAAGATTCACCACCTGCGCCTGAATAGACACATCCAGCGCGGCAATCGGCTCATCGCAAAGGACGAGCTCCGGATGACAGATCAGTGCCCGTGCAATCCCGATTCGTTGTCTTTGTCCACCGGAGAAAGCGTAAGGATTCTTGTTCAGGTCGTCTTCGCTTAGCGAAACCTTCTCTAAAATCCGTAAAATCCGTTCTTCTTTCTCCTTTTTGGAAAGAACTTCTACAGAAAGCGGTTCTTCCAGAATCTCCCTTACTGTCCAATAGGGATTTAAGGAAGAGTAGGAATCCTGGAAAATAATCTGCATTTTCCTCTGCATAGCATGAACCGCGCGGTGGTCCCCCTCCGGGATTTCTTTTCCCTTGAAAATCAGTTTTCCCGCTGTTCGGGGAAGAATGCCCAGAAGACAGCGGCCAAGTGTGGACTTACCACAGCCGGACTCTCCGACAAGACCGAAGGTCTCCCCTTTGTAAAGCGTGATGTCGACATCCTTCACTGCCGCAACATTTCCCAGTTTTCTTCCGAAAAAATTTTGAATGGGAAAATCTTTTCGAATTCCCAATCCCTGCAAGATGATCTCGTTCTGCACTTTGTCCTCTTCCTCTATCTCTTCTTTTCGACTGTCTTCGCTCTCCCTATAAGAGGGAGCATCATCTGACTCGCAGCACTATCCAAAAACCGTACCGTTCTCTCCATAACCCCATAAGAGAGTATCAATCGTCCCGATGACAGAAATACTGCGCTGTACTGCTTACCGTCTTCCATTCCGGCATTTCTTTCTCACAAATCGGGAGTCTTTCCTTACAACGATCATAAAAGGGACAGCGTCCCGTCTTCTCTAAAAGACTCGGCGGATTTCCCTCTATCGGCTTCAAGCGCTCGCCTTTTTCCATGTTCATGGAAGGAATCGCCGCAAGAAGGGCTCTCGTATAAGGATGTCGGGGAGACGTAAATATTTCCTCCGTTTTTCCTTTCTCCATCAGTTTTCCGCCGTACATAATCAAGACTTTATCCGCATTTTCCGCAACAAGAGAAAGGTCGTGCGTAATCAAAATGACTGCCGTGTTTCTCTCCTTGGTTTCCTTCTTCAGAAGACGAAGGATCTGGGCCTGGATAGTGACGTCGAGTGCCGTTGTAGGCTCATCCGCAATGAGAAGCTTCGGCGAACAGGATAGCGCCATGGCAATTAAAACCCTTTGTCGCATTCCGCCGGAAAATTCATGGGGATAAAAACGGAATTTCTTCTCCGCATCCGGAATCCCTACAGACTGAAGAAGACGGATTGCCAGATTCTCCGCTTCTTTCTTGCTGTATTTCCGCTCACTATTCCGTCGTAAAACTTCCGTAATCTGTTCTCCAATGCGAAGGAGCGGATTCAGTGCGGTCATCGGATCCTGAAAAATCATCGAAATCTCTTTTCCCCGCACTTTGCAGTACTCCTTCTCCGTCAGATTCTTCAGACTTCTCCCCCGAAAGACAATCTGTTCCGCTTCCACCTTCGTGCCTTTCGGAAGAAGCCCCATGATGGCTTTCATCGTTACGGACTTCCCGCTTCCGGACTCTCCTACTAAAGCCAGAATCTCTCCTTCGGAAAGAGAGAAACTGACGGAATCTGCCGGATAAACTGTCCTCTTTCCGGCAGGAATCTCTACAGAAAGCGAGCGCACATCCAGGAGATGCTGCTCCACTTCTTTCTCTATACCATCTTTTACCGGACTTTCTTCCCCCATTGTCACATCTACTCTGCTCATTTCTTCTCTTCCTGTCTCTCTTCTCTTTTTGTCTTCCGTTCTCTTTCTGCTTTGTATGGTTTTATGCGTACAGTTTCCTGTTGCACTACCGCCTCTCTCCGCCGGGCTCCAAAGACTTACGAAAAACTTCTCCGAGCTTATTAAAGGAAAGAACCGTCAGAATAATCAGAATGCCGGGAAGAACTGCCATGTACGGCGCCTTCTGCAAGAACTTCTGTGCATTCTGTAGCAGACTCCCCCAACTGGACATCGGAGCGGAGATTCCCCGTCCCAGGAAGCTCAAGGCACTTTCCACCATAATGGAAGAAGCTACACTCGCCGTTGCCGCCGTAATCGTAGTCGGAAGAATGGACGGAAAAATGTGTGAAAGGAGAATCTTCCAGGCAGGAACGCCAAGAAAGCGGGCATACTGTACATACTCCCTTCCTTTTAGAGAAAGGACTTCTGAACGAATTAATCTCGCGATTTCCATCCAGCTCAACAGTCCAATTACCAGAACCAACGAAAGAAACCCTCTTCCGAACAGCATACCGATGACCATCACCATGATAATCCAGGGAATGGAGGAAATGACATCCACAAGGCGCATCAGCACCGCATCGATAATACCGCCAAAGTAACCGGAGATGAGTCCCAGAGCTACGCCGATGCTCATGCTCATCACCATCGCAAGGAAACCGATCAAAAGAGAAACCCTACCGCCATATAGTACTCGAATAAAATAATCTCTCCCCACATCATCCGTCCCGAAAGGATGCTGCAAGGACGGTGCCGCAAGACTATGCAGCACGTCCAGCTTATCGGGATCAATAGGAATCCACTGCACGGTAATGCTGACCAAGAGGACAAGAATAAGGAAAGAGAGCGCAAGAACTGCGCTCTTATCCTGCTTTACACTTTCTACAAATCGTTTTCTTTCTTCTTTCATCCTGTTCCTACCCAAAGAACTTTCGCTCTACCTTCTCTTCTATTCCAATACGTATATCAAAAATCCTGTCTTTCCTTTAAACCTGTGCAGCTAAAGTTCTCTATTGTTCTTTCTGGAAGGAAATCCGCGGATCCACCACTGCATATAGGATATCCGACAGCAGATTGCCAAGAATGACCAGCGTTCCGGAAAAAAGAAGGACAGCCATCACTATGGGATAATCCAGCGCATCCACCGCCTTTGTGAAATAGAGCCCAACCCCCGGCCAGGAAAAGACGCTCTCCGTAATAACCGCGCCGGTGACCAGGAGCGGAAGAGCCATTCCGAGCTTGGTCAGTAAGGGCAAAAGCACATTCCTTGCCACATGATGAAAAAGAATATCCCGCTTTCCGGCTCCAAAGGCACGCTGCACAAGAACATAGTCCTGCTTGAGTTCCACCAGAGCAGACGAACGGACATAGCGAAGAAGATCCGGAAGAAAAGCAATCACCAAAACAAGATAGGGAAGAACCAGGTGTCTTAAGTAATCCGCGAAATCCCCTTCCTTCCCTATCGTCTGCATCCCCTGTAGGGGAAATATCTTCCATTTATAGCCGAAAAAATAAATGAAAATCATGGCAATCCAGAAGGTGGGAATCGCAAGTCCCACTGCCGACGAATCTTCAATCAGCTTATCCTGCCACCTTCCGCGAAAACTTGCACTGTAAAGACCGAGAACAATAGCCAGAAGATACGCTGTCAGATACGAAGGAAGAACAAGCTTGATCGTATTGGGAATCCGGATGGAAAGATCCTTCGCAATACTGGTATGGTTGAGCAAAGAGTTCCCAAAATCGCCTCGCATAATATTTCCCACCCAACGAATATACTGCAAAGGAAGCGGGTCGTTCAGTCCGAGCTCTTCCCGCTTCTCCTCTCGCTGTGCTTCTGTCATTTTCGAATTACTGATTGCATCTACCGCATCATACGGTGCTAAGTTAATCAAGGAGAAACAAAGCACCGTAATGAGAAAAAGTAAAGGGATGGTTTGCAGCAATCGTTTTCCGATATATTTTGCCATACATTCCTGATTTCTAAAAAAGCTGTTTATTTAAACTTCAACTTGGAAAGATCCCCGAAGGTGTAAATCGGCACAAGCTTTGCCTCCGTCGGATCGACATCTTTCTTGGTAACCAGCGTACGAAGATTCGTTCCCAGAGGATAGTAGATTGCCTCTTCAGAAACAAGCTTCTGCGCTTTATTATAAATCTCCACTCTCTTTGCATCATCAAGGGTCGCATTTCCCTCTTCAAAGAGCTGATCGATTTCCGGACTGTTATAATTCAAACCATTGTCCTTCTTTGTGGAGAAAAGAGAAGCAAAGGTATCCGGGTCGGATCCCATGACATAACCGCCAAGGATAATATCGTAGTCCTTATTGCCTTTCTCTCTGTACATCTTGGAGTACGCCACATCCGTGATGCCCTCGAGTTCCACATTGATGCCTACTTCCTTCAGCTCTGCCTGGATAGCAAGAGCCTCTCTCTCCAATACGGTACTGCTTGCGATATAGCCCAGCTTCAGACTCTTTGCCCCGCTCTTTGTAAGTTCCTTTGCCTTATTGACATCCTGATCCCATTTTTCCACGTCATCCGTATAGTACTTGTTGTCATACGGCAGGAAAGAATAGCCGAGCTTATAGTAATCGGAATCGGTATATGCCGCTTTCATGATTTCATCCCGATTCAGCGCATAGAGGACACCCTCTCTATAGTTCTTGTCCTTCATGGCATCGGTATTGACATTCAAACGGATGTAAGGCACACGACCCTCACTGTAATTCGTGAGCGTAAAAGCATCATTGTCCTTGTACTGTGCAACCTGATCCGGAGAAATGACCAGGGCATCGGCCTCTCCGTTCTGCATAGCGAGCGTCGCAGTGTCCGCCTTTTCGATAATACGGTAAATCAAAGTATCAATATAGGGTTTCCCCTTCACATAGTTCGGATTGGCCTTGAACTTCAGATATTCTCCGGTCTTATACTCCTCTAAAGTATAGGGGCCGCAACCGACCACTTTATCCTCCAGGAGGGAAATATCCGCATTTTCCTTACTTCCGTAAATATGCTTCGGGATAATACTGATTTCATCGGAAAGCATCTCCATGGCACTTGCGGAAACGGAGGGCAAATGGAAAAGAATCGTCGTATCGTCCTTCTTCTCCGGCGTAATCGGCTGGTCTCCGATATAAAGATTCTTCGTGAGTTTGTTGATTTCCTCATAGGTATAGACGATATCATCCGCAGTAAGCGGCTCCCCGTCACTCCACTTCAGACCATCCTTTAACTTCATAGTCAGAGTAAGACCGTCCTCGGAAGGCGTCATGCTCTCGGCAAGGATGTAGTCCACTGTCCCGTCATTATAAATATGATAAGGAGGGGCAAAAAGGGCGTGCATCGTCATCAAACCGTAGCGGTCATCCGCTGTGAGCGGATTCACGGTATTTCCGGTGTCCCCATCGATAATATAGGTAAAGGTATCCGTGCCGCTACTCGTCTTCTCTCCCGTAGCGGCTGTGCCTGCTGCCGTGGTCTCTGCTCCGCCTGCCTTTGTCTCCGTAGCTTTCTTCGCTCCGCCGCAAGCAGCGAGAGCGAGGCTCAATGCCAAAACGGAAAACACTGCTGTCCACTTCTTCTTCACTTATCTTCCTCCTGTCTACAATCTCCCGTTTCCATGGTATCGAATCCACGATACCGCCACCGTAAAACCTTGCGAAAAGATTTTTATCGCCCTTAAATTCCTAGCAATTATATGGGGATTAAGATTCGATAGCAAGTGCGATATTGTACTTTTCCGGCAACATCAGATAAACCAATGGACAGAGAAATTCATCAGTTTTTTATATAGGTTCACATCTTGTCGGTAAATAAACTGCACTAGCGAGCGGATAAGCCGGACTCCCCGGGAAAGGCTTTCCTCAGCGCGTAGTAAGAAAGCAGGAAATTGGCAAACCAACCTGCCGGCACGGCAATCCAGACAAAGGAAATGCCGAAACGAGGTGCTAAAGATAAGGCAACGGACAGACGAATTGCGAGGTTCACCATGTTTGCGATGAGGAAAGGCCGCATGATAGCCCTCTTTGATACGACGAATTTTCTTTGCACCAAGATTCTGGGAAACAAACGGTGAAACGGCATTCCCGATAGAGACAAAAATCAAAGAAAAAACATTTTCCACTCTCATCGTTGCCGAATACCCCGCAAGTGCCTGTGTGCCGAAGGGATTGACCACAGACTGTACAATCATCATCCCGACGGAAACCGTGGATTGCTGAAGGACGGAGGGAACGGCAATCCGAAGCAGGAAAGATAGTTCCTCCAGGTCAAAGCAGCTAAAACTGCTTTGATAGCGCTTTATTCGATAAAAGAATAGGAGAAGAGAGAGTACGGCGGAAACGCCTTGTGCAATAAGCGTCGCAAGGGCTGCGCCAAACACCCCGAGGCCAAGCGTTCTCACCATCCAAAGATCCAGAAAAATATTTAAGATGGAGGAAAAAATCAAAAGTCCAAGCGGAATTTTGGATTCTCCGACAGACGTGAACATGGTGGAGAGAATATTGTACATAAAAAGAAACGGAAAGCCGATGAAATAGACTCTGAGATACAGCACCGCATCCTTTAGAATGTCGGAAGGCGTTTGCAAAGCTTTCATCATGACGTAGGAAAAATAAAAGCCGAAGACGGAAAGAAAAAGACTTAGAACAAGAAAGCTGAGCAGGGATGTTGACACAACCGTCTTCATTTTCCCGTACTCTTTGGACCCAAAATAGCGACTGACAAGAACGCCGGCTCCGACACCGGCACCAAGCGCCACACAAATAAAAACATTGGTCAGCGCTGCGCAGGCACCAACTGCCGCCAGTGCGGAAGACCCGACAAAGCGACCGACGATGATGGAATCCGCCATGTTATAAACCTGCTGAAAGAAACTGCCCAAAATCATCGGCATGGCGAAAATGGTCAACGCTTTCAGGGGTCTATCCGTAATTAAATATTCATCCTTTGCCATGAAGACTATCCTCCGTAAATTGATTCTATCCGTCGAACGTCGGGTCGAAAAGAAACGAAAAGAAAAATCGGATCTTATCTCTTTCTGAACTGTACGAGCGTAAAGGGAATATGCCCTTTGGCATATTCCCAGCGAGTAACTGTGAGCCTTTACGGCGAACAGTTCCGCAGTTTAGAGGGATAAGAAAAGACTCCCCAATTGCTTGAGGAGTCCCATATACTGGATATGTCTTTTCTTATCTCTTTGAGAACTGCGGAGCACGACGTGCAGCCTTCAAGCCGTACTTCTTTCTCTCCTTCATACGAGAGTCTCTCGTAAGGAAGCCCGCTCTCTTCAGAACCGGTCTGAAGTCGCTGTCCATCTCGCAAAGTGCACGGGAGAGACCGTGACGGATTGCTCCTGCCTGTCCTGTGGTACCACCACCGCAGACATTGACCAGTACATCGAGCTTGCCCTCATTCTGTGTAGCCACAAGCGGCTGACGAACGATGGTCTTCAATGTCTCCAAACCGAAATACTCGTCGATGGAACGCTTATTTACGGTAATCTTTCCTGTACCCGGCATGATATATACTCTTGCAACGGAGCTCTTTCTTCTACCGGTGCCGTAATTTCTATTTGTAGCCATTCTTTATTCCCCCCTTAGATTGATAATGCAACTGGTTGCTGAGCCTGGTGCTTATGCTCCGGCCCTGCATAAACGAAAAGTTTCTTGTACATCTGTCTACCTAAAGGTCCCTTGGGAAGCATGCCCTTTACCGCAAGTTCGATAACCTGCTCCGGCTTGTTGGCTCTCATATCTCTCAAAGAAGTCTCCTTCATGGAACCGACATAACGGGAGTGTGTGCGATACAGCTTCTGCTCCAGCTTCTTTCCGGTTACGGAAATCTTCTCTGCATTCACTACGATAACATAGTCACCACAGTCTAAGAACGGTGTAAAAGTCGGCTTTCTCTTTCCACGAAGAATTGCTGCCACCTCTGATGCAAGACGTCCGAGTGTCTTCCCCTCTGCATCTACTACGAACCACTTTCTCTCGATAGTAGAAGCCTTTGCTACGTAAGAATTCATAACAACCTCCTAAATATAAGGCTACTTACTCTGGTCCAGTCAGGGACTGATTTCAGTATTTAATGTAGCCCGGGCAAAAGCCCTGCTGAAATGTACTTCGGACAAGGAGCGCGCCGTAAATGGGCAAAGCTTCCCTATCCAACAAAAACGCTCTGTTATTCTACTCTTTTCTAATCACGCTGTCAAATAGTAATTTCTTCTTTTTCCCTTCCTTTTTTTCTTCTTTTTCCTTCCCTTTTATTCTCTTCCCTGTCACTCTTCTTTTTTCTCTTTCGGGAAGGTCCAGGACTGCACTTTCACTGCTTTGCCATCCAACGTGGCATACTCTTCTTTCTTCTCCGCCTTCTCCTCCGGAGCGCCGACCGCCGCTTTCCCCTCCGTAGTACCGACTGCCGCCTTCTCTTCCGGAGTGCCGGCTGCCTCATTCTGCACAGGTTCTGTCCCGGAAATACGGTCTCCTTCGAGAGACTTCCGGTAGCGCTCCTCTACTTCCTTCTCATTTCTCTCCATTTCCGCTTCAGAAAGGGTCGGCGCACCGTCTTCCGTAAGCAACGCGGAAAGCAGTGCGAGTGCCTTCTCTTCCTCTTCTTCGCTTAAATGATGGCTTTCCTTACTTTCTGTCGTCTGCTTACTCTGTACAGCGACTGCTTCTACGCGCGGCGCAGGGGCACTGAAATCCCAAAGATTCCACTCACTCTCCTTCTCCGGATCCTCTTCTATCCGCTCTTCCTTTGGCAGTTCTCCGCTTTCATCAATTTCTTCGGACAGGAAAGCACGATCCTCATTAAGCGGAAGCTCGGGAATTTCCTCTTCCGCTGCTACGCCGTCCTGAACAGCCGCGGCTCCCGTTCCTTCCTCCGCACTTCGTTTCTTATAGAACACCTTCTTTCGTCCATTGGTACGGAAGGGATCATCCTGATAGGTCATCTCCCGAATCGTAGTGGGTGCGGTCCCGCCCGTACGATTCTCTGCCTCACTCTGTGCAGTCTTTCCATCCGTTTCTCCCGTCTTCTCCTCCACCTTATCGGAAAGGGAAAGAATATGCAGGAGATGCACGCCTCTCTTAATCCAGTAAAACGGCAAGAGGAAAGCCCTGTTTTCCAGTTCCGGATAGAGGCTTGCCATGTACTTCCGATCGGGGAACGCCCAACGAATCTTGCGATGGAGCGCTTGGACACGATTCTTCCATTTTTCACGCCACTTCCGCCACTTTTCTGCACGCTCCTCCTTGTTTTCCGCATCTCGAATGGCTTTTCTCAGTCGTGCCGCCTCGGGAATACTGTCCGCCCCGACCGTACCGTTCGAAAGAATCCGCGCCTCCATGTCATCATAGAGACTGATACTGTCTTTCGGATAGGGGAAGAGAGAGTCCTTCCGACTACTGAACCACATATCCGCAATTTGAAGCAGGCTCTGCGCAAGCACCGGAATCCCTAACTCCTTAATCCGCGCTTCCAGAAACCGATGATTCATATCTTTATAGAAAAGCTTATAAAATAAATATAAATCCAAGAGTTCTCTTATCTTTAAATTATCCGTACAAAAATGGTATGCCCCCTCCGCAAGGCGGAGCATATAACTGCTTTCCAGAGACAGCACCTTTAGAGAAGGGCGATTCTTATCCTGATAGGCTCGATCCAAAAGCCCTTTCATACAGCGCTTATAGGTCTTTGTAATATAAGGCATCGTATGATAAATCTCGATTTGGAAGCCGCCCGGACGCTTCATGTGCTCTCCAAAGCCCTTATAGAAAATATCCGTCTCATAACCGAGGTCAATCAGATATCCTTTGGCAAGATAATATTTTTCTTCCGAAATATACAGGCGAAGCGGAGAATTCGCCGCCGTTTCCGGAATTCGGTAAAGTCTTCGTACCGCCGCGCTTTCCAGAATCACCGCCGGAACCTTCAGCGCCTGAAAGGCATCCAGAATCTCCAGTTCGGAAGACTCATATACCTCGCCATAGCGCACCGCCTCCTGATAGCGACGAAAGAAGCGTTCACCAAAAAGAGCGGGGACTCTTGCCCCCGCTGAAAGCATTCCCAGATAAATTGCTGAAGAGAGTTCATGGTAATCCGCAATCCGGTAAAGCCTTCCCCAATTCATCCTTCTGACTACAGGAAAGGAATCATCCTGTCGCAATGTACTGCCCAAAAGATTCAGTAAGAACTTACCCTCATATACACTCCGATTCATTCGCTTCCTTGCATTCCTTTCTTCAACACTTGAAAATCCGACGACTGCGTCCCGTTACAGGGGAAGCTTATCTGCCAGATTGTCCCTCCTTCTCTCCGCCCGAAAAGCGAGCTGCTGGTTCTTGCGCTTGATTTCCGAAAGAATCTGTCCTGTTTTACGGCTTAACTCCATCACTTTCTTCTCCCAGAGGTTGGAAGCAATCGCCGTGTCACTTTCTCCGCCGGTAAGCACACGAAAGAGCTTCGCATCCGCAGGACTTTCCTCCATTAACGTTCGAATCTGCATATCATTTTCTTCTAATCTGCCCAAAGACTCCTGCCTCAAATCAAGAAGCAGATCCATACTCACGTTATCTTCACTTTCCGCAGCCAGAAGAACTTCATCCGTTTCTTTATTTAATTCGCTCATGATATTATATCTTCTCTGATATAGGCCCGCAAGCTGTTCTACATCCATCCTCTTCTCCCTCTATTGAAAAAGAGGCCGTAAAAAAGTACCCGATAATCCTTTTCTCACAACCTCTTTTCACTCGTCTTTTATAAAGCTGTTCCCTCCGGTAAAGCCGGATTTCTTGAAAATGAAACCGTCAAAAATTGTTCTCCCTCGAGATGTTTATCCGACTACCTTGGCTTCTTTCGGAATATGGGTATCCATTACTTTCTGGCTCGCCCCGTAAAACCCTTCCCGAAGATCGGAGAGAATATCCACAAGCTTCGGTAACTCCTCTTTTCTTCTTTCCCTTCCTGCCTGTACAAGTCCGAGGTCAAAGGTGATGAAGTCGTATAAACGCATCAGATCTCTACTGATAGGCTGCTCCATATCCAGGGTCTGCCGAAGATAGCGGACAATCCGATTACACTTATGCATGGCATCATCAAATTTATCGTACTTCTTGTCTTCCAGCGCAATTTCCGCAAGCTTCAGACTCTTGATTGCCTCATCAAAGGTCAGAACCAAAAGCTCTCCCTGGCTCATCTGCATGATACTCTGCTCCTGATATTTCTTCTGATATTCCTTCATATCTTCTCCTATATTCGAAAAAAGGACACCGGCGCCGAAATCTTTCTGTATGCGCCCGTCTTACGTGTCTCCCGATTTATCTCTTAGAGTACATCGTCGTGTTTCTCCTATTTTATAAAATAAATTGCAAAAAAAATCCCCACTTTCCTTCAGGAAAACCGTCCGGAAAATGGGAATGCTATGACTTCTATTCTATTTTTGTGCCTTTTCCGCCTTCTTATCTTCCAGATGGGATACGACCATAGCGCAGGCTGCATCTCCTGTAATATTCACCGTCGTACGTCCCATATCAAAGATACGATCGACACCGGCAACTAAGGCAATACCGTCTACCGGAAGTCCTACGGAAGTCAGCACCATCGCAAGCATAATCATACCTGCACCGGGCACTCCTGCCGTACCGATGGATGCGAGGGTTGCCGTCAGAATGATTTCCAGCATCTGCGAAAAGGTCAGCTGAATGCCATAGCAGGAAGCAATGAAAATCGCACAAATTCCCTGGTAGATTGCCGTACCGTCCATGTTGATGGTTGCGCCAAGCGGCAAAACAAAAGAAGTAATCTCTCTCTTGGCACCGAGCTTTTCCGTACATTCCATATTGATGGGAAGGGTTCCCACAGAGGACGCGGAGGAGAAGGCAAACATAATTGCCGGCATCATTCCTTTAAAGAACTTTATCGGGGAAAGGCCGCCCAGGATCCGCACCGTACCGGAATACACGAAAACTGCGTGCACAAAGTAGCCGATATATGCTGCAAGAAGAACCGTTGCAAGAGAACCGAGGATTTTCGGTCCGTTCGCCGCAATGACCGGGCAAAGAAGACAGAACACCCCTATCGGGGAGAGGCTTAAAACCATCTCCATACACTTCATGAAAATGTCGTTAAAGTCGTTGAATGCGGCAATAATCCGTGTGTTTTTCTCCTCTACCAGAATGATGGCAAAACCGAGGATGATGGCCATCACAATGACCTGAAGCATATTTGCCTCCACCATCGGTTGCACAAAGTTGGACGGGAAGATATTCACAATCGTGTCCATAATGGACATTCCGCCCTTCACTTCATAGCTTAAATTCGTGGTGGCAATCACCGGAAAAAATCTGCGGAAAAGGCTTCCGAAAAACAGTCCGATAGAGACTGCGAAAGCAGTGGTACAAAGATAGAACGCCACCGTCTTGATTCCCACAGAACCGACCTTCCGGATATCCTGCATCGAAATAATGCCGCACATGATGGAAAAAAGCACGACAGGCACAACGATAAACTTCACCAGATTTAAGAAAATGGTGCCGAACGGCTTGATATAATGCTCCGCAAATTCGCTATGATTCTGCAATAAAAGTCCACAAATGATGGCTAAAACCAAAGCCAGGAAAATCTGCATGGCAAGCGACGGCTTTCCTTTCTTTTTTTCTGTTTTATTGTTTTCTCCCATATTCCCTCCTTACTCTTCTTAAACTCTCCTGTACTTGCAGTACAGATTTACTCTACTTCCTACTCTGTTCCTTACTCTCTCACGCTTTTCTCTAGTCTCGCGCTCTTCCGGCACTTTCCATTCGGTTTTTTCCCGAACAGGAAGATACTTTAATATAGAAAAAGGCAATTTGTAAAGGAATTTATCGCATTGCATAAAAAAAAGAAGCCTCCCGTAAAACGGGAAACTTCTTTTTTTAATCCTTTTTCCGTCTCTCTTAACCGCTGATTCCGCTAAGGTAAGAAGACTGTGTATTCATCTTATTGATTAACTTCTCGAGCTGAGAGAACTGCTTTAAGTAACGGTCCTGCTCGGAACTGAGCAGTGCCTTCAACTTCTCAATCTTCTCGTTGTTATCCTTCAAATCCTTATACACTGTCGTCGAAGTATTGGTCAGCGTCACCTTATTGGAACCGCCCTCTTTGATCAGCTCTCCGTACGATCCGCCGTTTCTCGAAGCATAGCGCGTTGCATAAGGCGTAATGCTGTCTTCTACAATCTTCGCAAAGCCCTTCGATCCGTTGTGTCCGGTCATAATCTTCTGTACCTTTTCCGGTTCTGTCTGCATGGCTTTCTTGAACTTCTCTTCATCAAAGTTCAGCTTTCCGCCATCATGGACATCGGAAGACATACTAAGACCGATCTTCTCCATATCTTCATACTTTAAGCCTGCCTTGTTTAAATCCACAAGGGCTTTCGTCATCACCTGGCTCAAGGAATCACTGAAATTCCGAACAGAAGTCTCGCCATAGAGGATACCCTCTTTGGCTTTCTTTTCCCAGTTCTCAATAGAGGTCTGGCTCATCTGCTTCTTCTGCTCTTCCGTTAAAGGATCATATCCCTTACTTCTTCTCGTCTTTACATTCGTGTAAACATCGGAAACAAGGTCATTGAACTTCTCTACAAACTTCTTCATGCTTGCAGTAGCCTTATCTACATTTGCCTTGGAAGTAAAGCTTACCGTCTTTGAGCTGTCGAAGTTATAACTGCCATCCGCCTTCTTAACCGCTTCTCCGCTGGCATCCAGTTCGACACCAAACTTTCCGCTCGCGGTAATGGTCATACCGTCAATGTTAAAGGTATTGGAAGAAGAGGTCAGTACTTCGTTGATTCCGTTTCCATAGTTGTAAACAATCTCCGCATCCTGGCCGTGGTTAATCTGTCCGCCACCGCCGGCAGTTGCCCCGAAAATCTTGCTTGCCACATTGTTCGGGTCGCTTGCGTCTCCCAAATCAATGCTTCTTCCGGAACCGGTCTCTGAAGAAACCAGAACGAATCTTCCGGACCCCTGCATATAGGACGCCTTCACTCCTGCGTCGGCATCATTAATTTTCTTCAGGATATCCGAAACCGTAGAATCGGAGTTTAATCCTTTAATCTCTTTTCCGTTGATGGTGAGATGGGAAAGAGCCGTATCCAGACCGGCCTTATTTCCGGCGAAGGAATCCAGACCAAGCTTATCCAGGCTGCTCATAATCGAGCTTTCCAGAGATACACGGTTGGAAGCCCCTTTCTCAAGGCCCAGATTGTCTCTGACAATCTTATCGGAAGAGCTGACTGTGAGGGTACTCTTTCCATCCGCACTGTTGAAAGTGAGAGCACCGGTGGAGCTGTCTACCTTGATCTTTCCTGTACCGAACTCCTTATCGATGTTCTTCTGCATAGCGTCTCTTACAGCATCGAGTCTCTGCTGATTTGTAGCAGAATCCGTTGCGGTGTAAGTGCTTTCAATGCTCTGCTTCTGCGCTTCCGTAAGGACACTGACTTCTTTGCTTGCTCCGCCAAAGGAAACCGTAAGCTTCCGATCCTGCAAATACTCCATAAATCCGCTTTCCTTTACAGAGTCCTTCGAAAACTTATGCTCTGCAGCGGTACCGGCATTGAAATTATCCAGCGTCAGACCGTAAGACGCGCTTCCTGTGCCGGTCGGTGTACTTCCCGGAGCACCTGCCTTATATCCCAGGGCATCTAAAGCGGAAGAGTCTCTCTTAATCACATAGCCGGAACTTCCTTCGATACTGATGAAGTCTTCTCCCGCTGTGGTTCCCGCATTATACTTGAACTTCAAGTCTACATTGTCGCCCAGCTTCACATTATTCTGCTTTGCCGCCTTGTTCAGTGCGTCAACCAATTGCTGCTTGTCTCCCGTGTAGTCAATCTCCACGGTATTTCCGCTATCATCCTTATAGGACGCCGGGAAAGTGAAGCTTGCCTTCTCATTGAAGCTGCCCGTTGTCGTGTAATTTCCGAAATTCAAAGTCTTTCCAACGAGATTGCTGGTCTTTACCGTCTTCAGTCCTGCCAGTGCATCGGCTGTTATACCGCTCTTAATCGCAGTAACACTGCCCTTCACATCCGAAACGACGGACTCTGCGGTTGCAAGCTTTGTAACGGCGGTAATCTTCAGATTCTTGGTCATATCGGAAGCGCCGCTTGCCGTGATATACTTTGCCGCCTGTTGATCCCCTTGTACATCTACTACATTCGAAGCATACAGCTCGTCATTCTTTACCGAATCCGGAGCTGCAAAGGATAGAAAATTATCTTGAAAATCTATCGCTTTGTCCGAGAGCTCACGAAAAGCATCTCGCTTCCATTCGATTTCTGTGCTTTCCTGTCTAGCTTTTGTCAGCTTGGTCTGGGTGCCTTTCGTCATCTGCTCAATCAACGAATCTCTATCGAGACCCGAAGCCATTCCGCCGAATCCTCTCAGAGCGGTATTGCCGAGTCCACTAGTAGCACTTGTTGATAAACCTGCCATGATTCATCCTTCCTCTCTTTAACGAAATCCACGGTAGTGTGATGGACCCGTTATGATTTCTAATCGAGAAGCCTTAAAGAATGTCGGACTCCCTTCCTATACCCATTCTTTCTGCTAACTTCTTAGAGGATTATCGGCAGCTTTTCTCTTCTATATAAGAAAAGAAGGAGAACACTCGTCCTCCTCCTTTATTGTTTCCCTTTTTCTAAAGAAATGCCCGCTCAGGCAATACTGATGTTTCCCGCTTTCAGGTTCTTTCTTTCCTCCGCATCAAACTTCGTGGTATCCTTTCCCCGGTTCGGATCATGGTGCGGATGTTCCTTTACTTCCAAAACCGCTTTCAACATGGCAACGAAGATATCCGAATGGAACTTACTCCGATAAAAACCGATCATGGGAGAAGTCTTGTCTTTATCCAGAACAACATACTTCGCCGGAAGTCTTGTCAGAGAGAGTGCGGTAACATCCGCCACGCACTTATCACAAGTGCATCCGCCATACTTCTGCATGAGTCCCCGTACGTCTTTTGTCTTCAAGATGTCCGCCATGACGTTTACAATGTGAAACTCCGGTTCAGGCTCATCATAATCCGCCATGAGTTTCTTCTCCAGATTCAACTGGATTTCATTCGTAATCTTGTCATTCTCCGAAGATTCGTCGATGACCGTCACCTTACTCTTCTTATGGGGAGGAACGGAAAGCTCATCCTGAACCACATTGATCCGTTCTTCTTTCGAACTCTCCTTCTCCGCCTCGGCTTTCTCTTCCGCTTCCTGGGTCTTGTTCTGTTCGATACTGTCGAAGTTATCTACTGCGGTCTTGAAGTTACTGACTGCGCCGTCAAAATGCTCCGCAGCCTTCTTCGTCTTTTCCGCAGCCTCATGAAACTCGGACAGCATTGCTTCGTCAATTTCACCCTTTGCACTCTTCTTTCGACCGGATGTCGGCTTCTCCTCTACGCCATCCACACCCTCTACTTCTTCAGTTACCGGCGCGGAGGTAAGTAAATTCATCACATGAGATGTTTTATTTGATTTCGTCGTCTTCTTCGCCATATCCAATCACCTCTTTCAAATGAATATCCTCAGCAATTTCTTCAATAAAGCTCTCGTAATCCTTTACTGCCGGAGAACGCTTGTTGTAGGAGAAAATATCCTCTCCATGTGCCGGCGCTTCCGCAATTGCCACACCCTGTCTGATTTTCGTTTGAAAGACCTTGGTGGAAATCTGTTCTGCGAGTCCTTCCGCCATCTCCTTCACGTCTCTCGCCAGAGTGGTTCTCTTGTCATATTTATTTAAGAGGATTCCCAGTACTTTCAGATTCTTGTTCAATCCCTGTTTTACGGAATCAATGGTTTCTCTGAGCTGGGAAAGTCCTACTAAGGACAGTATATCCGAAGACATCGGAATAATCAAAAAGTTCGATACGGCGTAAGCGTTGACCGTTAAAAGGTTCAACGCGGGAGGGGTATCAATCACCATATAATCATAGTACTCCATCACGGGGGCAAGCATCTCTTTCAGCGCCACCTCTCTTCGACCCGGGGCAAGCTTCTCCAGACCCGTAGTGGAAAGAGAAATGTCGGAAGGAAGGATGTCCGCCTTCGGGAGCCGACGAATCGCCTGCTGTACTTTGACATTGCCCTGCAATGCATCCAGAATCGTCGTCGGATTACTGCCTTCCAATCCCATACAAAATCCCAGATTGCCCTGGGGGTCAAGATCGATGCCGAGCACCTTCGCTCCGCGATCGGCCAGTCCTGCACAAATAGCCGCTGAAGTCGTCGTCTTTCCGACACCGCCCTTCTGATTGGATACAGTAATAATGATTGACAAAGTGAACCTCCTATTTACAAAACAACTTTAGTTGTTAAATTCCTGTGATGCAAAGAAAGAGAGTTCGTCCCGGGTAAAATCTTTCAGTCCTTCCCTTAAACCGTCTTCATCGAGATTATAAGACTTTATAGGATAGGGTTCTCCAAATCGGTTTTGAATCGTCTGCAAGACAGACTGATAGTCTGTAAAGTCCACTTCATCCGCAAAGGAATAATACTGTGCACTCCCTAAGGCATCTCTCTTCACCGTGATGGAATACGGAGAGGTCAGACCTTCATTCTTCTTGTACTGGAACACGGCATAGTCTCCGCCGCCCCAATTGTTTCGGAGGAAAGCCGGCTCTCCGGTCAGATTGTCCCGCCGAACCACAAAGTTGTAAGAACCGTCCGCTTCCGCTTCCAGAAGGGGCGTCAGGCTTCTTTCCTTAATGGGAATTTTCTCATTCTCTGTCTTGTTTTTCTCTTCTTCTCTACTCTCTCGAGTTACGTGCATCTCCTCTTTATACAAAATCACTGCAAGAACATTCGGAGAAAGCTTCGTCTCCTCTCCTACCTTATCCTTCAAAAGAAGGATGTCCTTGTAGCCATCCCCGTTGATATCCAAAAGAGCATACGCTTCCGGATGAATCACTTTCCCTTCGAGGGAAGTCGCCGTACTCTCCGCTCCTCCACTCGCTACCTCCGTCTTCTTTCCGAAGTCCTTCTGCTTCAGAGAGGTAAGTTCCGTACGAAGAAACGCACGGTAGTCGTTGAAATAACGGAGTTCTTTACCATTCTTTCCGATATAGAGCGTGCCGTCTTTACTGAAGGCATCCACCAGAAGTCTGCCATCGTCATCGAAAAAATACTCCGCCTTATCATCGGGATCAAGGTAACGCCCGGTTACCATCTTCCCCCCTTTTCCGATGAAATAGCTGGCACCGTTATAGTCCAACCACTCGTCTTCCAACGGGTGATTCGGTCCCAAGAAGAAATACCAGTCCTTATCTTTCTTCTCCCAATCTCCCGAGAAATTGTCCGCATACCCTTTTTTCGTAAAAAACAGCCCTGCGATAAAACACAGGCTTAAAAAAACAGCTAAGCCGCTCTTTTTCATTTTTTACCTCCTCATTATACCTAAAAGATAAAAAATATGCTAGGAATTTTCATCATAGCATAAATATCCTTAATGTTCTTCCTTCGGATGTCTGAAAATCGTTTCTTCCCGCATTAATCCTCTGATAAAAGAAAAAGGGACAGTGGAAATCTTTTCTTGCTTTCTCACCATCCCTGTCTTTATTTTCAAAAAATTACTGTACCATCATGGCGTGGTCGGACTCCAGGAAACGCTTGATTAACGTATCCAGAACTTCCACAAGATGTCCGATTTCCGGCTTTGTAAGCTGTTCATCTGCACCTACTTCTTTTCCTTTGACTCTCATCTGCTCGTTAATCAGAGAGGAGAAAATCACAACCGGGATCCGCTTTAAACGCATATCGTCCTTTACCAACTTTGTGAGTCTGTGTCCATCCATCATCGGCATCTCGATATCCGTAATCAAGAGGTTGACCTTCTTGTACAGATCCGGATCATTCTTTAAAGAAGAGAGATAATCCCAAGCTTCCTGTCCGTTGTTAAAAATCTTAAGATCCGTGAAGCCCGCTTTCTGTAAAGCCGTTCCGATCATCTTCTGCAAAAGAACGGAATCCTCTGCAATCACAATCGGTGCTGTTGTCGTATCTCTTTCGCCCATCTGCTCAATTTCTTCCATCTTAATACTGGTTTCCGGAGAAATTTCAGCAACAATCTTCTCGAAATCGAGAATGGTAACCAACTGATCATCACACTGTGCAATTCCCGTTGCAACCGACTCTGCCCCGTTTGCCAGGGTTCTGTCCGGCTTCTGAATGCTCTGCCAGGAGATACGGCTGATGCCTTCGATAGAATCGACACGGAAAGCAACCATCATCTTGTTAAAATGGGTGATGATGAACAGGTCTCTTACTCCCTGCTCCGGTGTAATTCCGGTCAGATAGTTTGCAAGATTGATTACGGTAATCAGCTGCTGTCTCGGCTTAAAAAATCCTTCTACGGAAGGATGAGAATGCGGCATCGGCTTAATCTTCTCCGTCATCATGATTTCTTTGACTTTTGCCACATTGATTCCGTAAAACTCTCCCAAAACGCGAAACTTCATGATTTCAATTTCATTCGTTCCGGACTCCAGTAAAATGCCTTCCTTTTCATTCTTCTTCTTCATTTTCGTATATCCTCTCCCTTTTTCGTTCTTCCTTAAACGCGGGACTTGCATCCTGCCCCCACTTTATCCTTAAATCCGAACAACATCCCGTCCGTAGGTTCGTATCAATACCTCCCCGGTTCCCGTGTCCAGACTCATGGTCCTTGCATAATTCGCGCCGGTATCTTCTGCCAGAATCTGCATTCCTTCTTCTCGAAGCACCTGTTTTACGCTATCAATATTTCTTTGCCCTATATTTCCAAATCCGGCGTTTCCGCTGATTTCGAACATTTTTGCGCCCCCTGCAATTCGCACGGTCGTCCTACTCTTTACCATTCCAAAGGCTGCCATCTTACGCAATGTTTCCCGAATGCCTGTGTCCGCATATTTAAATACATTTGTATCATTCACATTCACCCGTTCCGGTAGCATGATGTGCAACAGCGCGCCCAACTTGATGTATGAATCGTAAAAGGCAAGTCCGATACAAGAGCCAAGGGCGTAGGTAATGATGAGGCCGTCTCCACGGGTCAGCTTCATATCGCCAATTCCCACTTTCAGCTGCTTATCTACTTGCATCTTTTACACTCCTAGCTTTCCTAAAATCGTATTTAGCGAATCGATATCGGGGAGCATTAAGAGCCAGGATGGAATGCTCTTTCCGTCCACCAGGAAGTCTGCGTTACAATACATCAGCTTGTCCGTTTCATATCCGAACTCCACCATCGGTACCGTAAGAATTCCTCCCAACATATTGACGGTACTGCTCGGAACGGAAAGATTAATATCTACGCCAACCAGGGTCGAGAATGCATTGATGTACGAGCAAATAATAATATTGCCGACTTCTTTCAATGCGGAAAATGCCATATCATCCATGGCATGAAAGTCTTCATAATCTTTCTCGAGCAGCTTCTTCAACAGTCTTTTCGCAAAATGCCTGTCATAGAGGAAAAGCATGAGACCATTCAAATCCCCGCTCATCTGCACCAGAGTCGCGCCGACAATCTCTTCTTCATTGCCGATTCTTTTTACGGCGCCGTTATATCCCAGGATCTTTACCTTGGGAATCGTAATGCGCACTTCCCTTTGTAACAACTGGGACAGGGCGGTTGCCGCATGGCTCGTCCCGATACTCCCAATTTCCTTCATCACATCGAGTTCTTGAAGATTCATATCTTCATAGCGGTTGATTTTCATGTCTTTGATTCCTTATCTTAAGAATATTGTCTTATCCTCTTAATTGGTTAATCGTCCCTTCTACTTCATCAGAGGTCTGTACCATCTTTAAAGCATAGGTAAAAGCTCTCTGACTCTCGATGAGGCGGGTCATCTCCTTCGCCATATCCGTTCCGGAAGCTTCCAGTGTTCCCTGCTCCAGCACCGGTTTTTCAAGCAGTTTGTCCACATTCTTACTGTCTCCGGCACGAATGGCAAATTCATTATCGCCCTTACTTACTAATCGACTGGGATAAGTTATTGTATAAACCCCAATCTTTTGTTTTTTTTCTTCTTCCTCTCCGGTCTGTGTCGCAGCAGTGCCTGTCCCGGTATTTTCCCCGCTTTTTCCCGCACTTTCAATCACTTTCAGTGCGGAATCGTCAGCCAGCATCCTTTCCCCCTTCTCATCGAGGACATTCTTTCCGGATTCGGTAAGAAGATAAAACTTGCCATCCGGAAACTCTCCTGCATGGAAGTGTCCGTTTCGGGTATAACTGATTTCTCCGGTCTTCGGATCCTTCAGTTTAAAGAACGCATTGTCCGTTCCGATAGCATAGTCGTTTGGCTGTCCTGTCGTGGTGAAGGCGGCTGTCCCGTACTCGGTATTGGTTCGCACTACAGCCGTTCCCGCTCCTGCCTGTAACTCTGTCTTGGCTTCCGGAGAATCGTTCAGATTGTAATTGATGAGTTCCGAGAAAATCGCATTCTTGGGTTTGAACCCGTTGTTGTTGATATTGGCCAGATTGTTGCTGACCACATCCAATTTCTTCTGGCTTGCCGTTGCCCCCAGGGCACCGACATAAAATGACATATTCATCTATCTATCCCTCTATTACAAACGTCCGACATCCGAACTGGCCTTACTCATCACCGAGTCATACATCTTTAACATCTGTGCCGCACTTTGCAAAGACCGTTGTGAGCTCATCATCGTCGTCATTTCCCCTACCATATCGACATTGGACTTTTCCAGCATTTTCCAATTGATTGTCGTTCCGGCAGGCTTCGGAAGTTCCGCCTGCGTAGTAGAGAACATATTGTTATCTTCTTTATGGAGTGCGGTATAATCCTGAAAATCCACTACTTTTATTTTTCCATAAACCGTACGGGTTGTTCCGGTACTCTGCGGATCATAGATGCTGCCATCCGGATCGATAGCGAAATTATCGTTCGGAAGGACGATATCCTTTCCGTCCTCACTCTGCACCTTACCGATGCCGGCGAGTTCCAGAACGCCATTTTCATTTACGGAGAAATTTCCGCTTCTGGTATACATCGTGCCTTTGTCCGTCCGAATCGCATAGAATCCGTTTCCGCCGAGTGCGGTATCATAGATGCCGTCTGTCTGTTCATACGCACCCTGCTCATAATCCGTATAGGTTCTTGCCGCGGACTTAATTCGGGACGCAATAGCCAGATCTTCCGGATTTTTCTTATTGTACTTTCCGGTACGAATCATCATCTCTTCTTTAAAAGTAGTACTGACCATGGTGTCCTTCTTATACCCTGCGGTCTGGACGTTCACCATATTGTTACTGATTGTATTCAGATTTCTTCTCTGGGTAATCATGCCCGATGCCAAATCATAAAAGCCTTGATACATTGTTCGTCCTTTCTTTTCAGACAAAAGTCTCTTTTTCACATAAAAAAGAGCCCTAAATCTTACCCACGATACAACTGCTTTCTTTCCACAGAAAAGCATATCTCGCTTCTTGATTATCGGACTCTTTGTTACTTTCTATAAGACTTTTTCCTGATTTTCGGACGGAAACGGGAATTCCTAGATTTCCCGGTCTCCCATGTACTTTCTCAGTTTTCGAAGGGCAATGCTATGAAGCTGAGAAACTCTGGGCTGGGAAATCTCCATCACTTCCGCAATCTGGTTCATATTGAGTTCCTCCACATAGTAAAGGGAAATCACAAGCTTTTCCTTCTCCTGCAAAGACTCAATCGCTTCCGTAAGGGCACGAACATTTTCCTTCTGAATGAAACTGAATTCCGGCTGTGTACTGTGGTCCGCTGACGGAATCTGTAGAAGAGATTCATTTCCTTCATCATAGGTCATATCCAAAGACAGCACATTCACCATATTGCTCATCCGTTGAATCTTCTGCAACTTCTTGACATTCATGTTGAGATAATCCGCCAGTTCTTCATCCGTAGGTGCTCTGCCCAGACGACTATTCAACTCTACCGTTGCAGTCTCGATCGTACGATTGTCCCGATGGAAATTTCTGGGAAGCCAGTCATTCTTCCGCATCATATCAATGACCATGCCTCGAATACGCCTGGAAATATAGGTTTCGAATTTATTATCCCGACTCTCATCATAGCGTTCTATTGCGCGCATGATTTCGATGACCCCTTCATTTACGATGTCATCGGTCTGCATAAAGTCATGGTACATCTCCCGCATCTGGTATGCGATGGAACGGACGATGTAAACATAACGCATGGTCAGCTCCTGCTTTACTTCCTGCGCATGGGTTTCTTTATACAGTGTAAACAGTTCTTCATTTGTCTTTCCCTCTAAAGCGGGGTAATTTAATGCATTCAAGATGGACTCCTCTTTTCCCGGATTTCAACTTAAACCTTAGCGTGTTTTTCTCACGCAGTTCCCTTTTCCTCCATATCCTCTTCCAGACGAAGACTACCTATGGCTTGTATCTGTACGTTGCTCGCCACTTCATTGAAGGAGAGCACCCGTATATTCGGATAAAATTGCTCAATCAGATGATAAAAATGAATACGCATTACCTGCGAGGTGAGAATCAGCGGCGGACTGGTCAGATTCGTAAATTTCTTGCTTTCTTCCGCAACCTGCCGGATCAGGCTCTGTAAGAGCTCCGGACTCAGTGCGAGATAAAGCCCGCCCTCCCCTCTTGCCAGGGAGTTCACCATGGTCCGCTCCAGGGCGGCATCCAGAGTAATCACCTTCATGTTCCCGTCTTCGCAGTACATCCTCGTAATGGTGCGCTTCAAGGCTGTACGAACCTTCTCCACTATCTGATCCGGATCCTTTGCCGGAAGACCGTTCTCACTGATTGCCTCAAAGCAGGTTTCTACAATGGTCTCCAGGTCTTTTATGGAGATGCCTTCCTTCAGAAGCATCGTCAGGATACGTTGCAGAAGATTATAGCTGATTACACTCGGAAAAGCTTCTTCGCAAAGTTCCGGCGCCGTTTTTTTCAGATTCTCTACGAGACGCACGACTTCCTGTCTCGTCATGAGTTCATAGGCATGGCGCTTAATCGTTTCCGAAAGATGAGAAAGCATAACCGAAAGCGGGTCGATAACCGTGTATCCGTAGAGTTCCGCCCTCTCCCGCACTTCCGGCCGAATCCACTTGGAGGGAATCCCGTAAGCCGGCTCTATCGTTTCGATACCGTCTATCGATTCCTCCACTTCATCCGGCTCCAGAGCAAGCATATAATCGGTTAAAATCTCTCCCTTTGCAATCTCTTCACCCTTTACTTTGATACTATACTCGTTTGTTCCCAGGCTCGAAGAATCCCGAAGGCGAATCGAGGGAACAACAAATCCCATATCCTGCGCATACTGTCTTCGGAAAATAACGATACGCTGAATCAAGCGTCCTCCGACCGACTCGTCGGCAAGCGGAATCAGACTGTAGCCGAAATCCATCTCAATCGGCTCCACTTGCAGAAGATTGTAGACATTGTTCACATCCTTATAGAAATCTTCCTCACTCTGCGGCGCCTCTTCCTTCTTCTCTCCGCTCTGTGCCTCAGGCTGTACTTCCTCTCCCACAGCGGAAAGGAGGCCTTCTCCTTCTGTCCGCGCCTGATCCGGCTCCTCTTTGATCTTTCTTTCCAGGTAATAGCCTACGGCAATGAGCCCTCCGGAAATCGGGAGCAATTGTAAAATCGGCATTCCCGGAACAAGAACCAATACCATCATGGCAATACCCGTAATAATCATTGCCCGCGGCTGCTGCGTAAACTGCTTTGAAACGTCTTCATTCAAAGAGCCTTCCGAAACCGCTCTCGTAACAATCATACCGGTAGATACCGAAATCAAAAGAGAGGGAATCTGTCCAACCAGACCATCCCCGACGGTTGCAATAGAATAGGTGGAAAGCACGGTTCCGATGGGCTGACCCGACTGGATGATTCCGATGATACTTCCGCCGATTAAGTTGATCGCAGTGGTGACGAGAGACATCACGCTGTCTCCCTTTACAATCTTCGTCGCACCGTCCATAGAGCCGTAGAAGTCCGATTCTGTCTGAATCTTCGTTCTCCGATCTCTCGCCTGTTTCTCCGTAATCATACCGGAAGAAAGATCGGCATCAATGGCCATCTGCTTACCGGGCATCGCATCGAGCTTGAATCTTGCAGCAACCTCGGATACACGCTCCGCTCCCTTTGTAATAACGATAAACTGCATGAGGACGATGATTAAGTAAATAATCAAACCGACTACGACATTGCCCTGTACTACGAAGTCTCCGAAAGCCTTAATGATGGCACCGGAGGAACCGCCTCTGGTCAAAATGTTTCTGGTTGTAGAGACATTGATGCCCAGACGGAATAATGTGGTAATCAGGAGAAGAGAAGGAAAAATCGAAAGCTCAAGCGGTTCCCGAATCGTCATCGTAATGACCAGAATCATCATAGAAATGGCCATATTGACTACTATCGCCACGTCCACCAGGGCGGGCGGCAGCGGGATAATAATCAGCAATATAATCACCAGTACGAAGAGTACTACTGAATTTTGCAAAATCTTCTTAAGCATTCCTATCTTCTTCCTTTGCCTTCTCTAAAATATCCTGTCTATTCTCTTTCCGATAAATATAAACTAAAATTTCAGCCACTGCGCCATAGAAATCCCCGGGGATTTCCTGTCCCACTTTGCAGAGGGGGTACATCGCCCTCGCCAGCGGCTTATTCTCTATTGCGGTAATATGATGTTCTTCTCCCACTTCAACAATCTTCAGAGCCAGTTCATCCTGTCCCTTAGCGAGAACCACGGGCGCAAGATTCTTATCCGGATCATATTTTATGGCAATCGCGAGGTGTTCCGGGTTTCGAATGATGACATCCGCATCGGGCACCTGCTGCATCATTCTCTGGTTCGCTCTGGAACGCATGACTTGCTTCATCCTGCCCTTAATCTCGGGATTTCCTTCCAACTGCTTGTATTCATCCTTCACTTCCTGCTTTGTCATACGAAGGTCGGATTCATACTGCCATTTCTGATACATGAAATCAAAGAACGCAATCACGAGAAACACGCCGCAGACCCGTGTAATGAGATCAAACATCATGCTTAAAAGGGCAATGGCGGAGTTCCGGATATCCATGTGCAGCATCTTCGATATGGGAATAATGTCAGCCTTTAAGATAGAATACAGGAAAGTAATCAGAATGATAATCTTCAATATATTCTTTAAGAGCTCTACAAGATTCCTCCTGGAAAATACTCTGGCAATCCCCTTCGAGGGACTCAGGCGGGAAAACTTCGGCGTAAGCAGTTTGAAACTGACGTTGAAGCGTGTCTGTATCAAACTGGAAAGGGTTCCGAGAAGCATCGTGATCAGAAGAAGCGGCAGCGCCGACTTCACAAAGAGCCAAAAGAAATAATAATACACCTGGCTGGACACCGGCTCTTTCTCTGCAACGAGTTCCAGGATAAAGGAAAGAAAATTACGCAAGTCCTTATAAATAAAAGGAAGCAAGCTGCGCACGGCATAGAACACACCGAAAAGAACCACTACGGTGACGATATCTCTACTTTGAAAAACATTACCTTCTTTTCTCGCGTCGCTCCGCTTTTTCGCGGAAGGCGCTTCGGTCTTTTCGCCGTCTGCCACTCTTCTTCTCCTTCTGCCAAAGTTCCGCTCCTAAGTTTACCTAAAAGCGAACAAAACTTCCATAGTTAATTGCACTATTTTTAATGATTTTTTAATTTTCATCATTTCTTACTAAGAAATAGCATAAAAAACTACAATAATCGCATGACCCTTTCCAAATAAACGAATGCGCTGTTGATGATATCGTTCATCTTGTCCGACATCGGAACCAGGAGAAAATACATCATCATCAGTCCCAGTGCAATCTTCAGCTGGAAATTCACCTGGAAAATGTTAATTTGCGGGATGACACGCATCAAAATACCGAGTGCCACCTCCGTCATGAGCTCAATTCCCATAATGGGGAAGGCAAGCTCCAGTCCCATTTTCATGGAAGAAACAAAAAGCTCCATCATCAATTTCGGCATCAGGAGGGTATGAATCGACACCTCCCCGAACGGATTCAAGTCAATCGTTCGAAAGAGAATCTCCAGAAAACGGAGATGCCCATCCACCGAAAGGAAGAGGAGCATAAGAAAGCCGTAATAAAGTCCGGTACTGACTGTCGCCTGTGTACTACTCTGCGGATCGAAAACCTGCGCCATGCTGAGGCCCAGGGAAAAATCCATCACCGAGGTGGCAAAACGTAGGGCAAGGAAGGTCAAATCCATCGCAAAGCCCAGACAGAATCCGACAAAAAGTTCCTTGAGAAGCATGAAGCCGTACTCAATGAAATTCGTCGGCGCAACATGAAGTACCCCGCCGGTATAACTATAGCAAAAAAAGGATAAGGTAAGAATCAAAGCCGCCCTTGCCCGCAAGGGATAATTCACCCTGCCGAAAATCGGATTGAATACAACCGCTCCGCTCATTCGCATCACAATAAAGGTAAACAAGAGAAACATCTTATCCTCCCGAAACCAGCTTCAGAACCATCACAAAGAAATCCTGCATCGTTTTCAGGAGCGTACTCCCGAGAACTGCCAGTAAAAGAATAATCGCAATCAACTTCGGTACAAAGCTCAGCGTCTGTTCATTGATTGACGTCGCCGCCTGGAAAATAGCTACGACGATACCTAAAACCATGCTGATAAGGAGAAACGGCAAAGCAATCCTAAGTGCAAGCATGAAGGTCTGATTCATAATATCTAAAATTTCATTGCTGCTTAGCATAGATTTCTCCCCGCCTTTCCTTTCTTCTTCATCCTTCCCCCGTTCATCGGAAGCTGTGCACCACGCTGGAGAACAGAAGGTTCCAACCGTCCACGGTGATAAACAAAAGCAGCTTGAAGGGCATCGATACCATCGCCGGCGGAAGCATAACCATTCCCATCGCCATCAGTGTCGTAGAGACAACGACATCAATCAGAAGGAAAGGCAGATAGATCAGGAAGCCTGCCGTAAAGCCTCTTTTTAATTCAGAGGTCATGAAGGCGGGCGTCACCACCGTGAGGGGATATTCCTTCGGGTCTTTCTGTACCGTAACCTTACTCATCGCCACAAAACGATCCAGGGTCTTCTTCTCCGTGTTTCGGAGCATAAACTCCTTCATATCCTTCCCCATCAGATCCAGTGCCTGTTCCTGCGTAATCGTCCCTTTCTTGTAGGGTTGATAGGCTTCCGTATTAATCTTATTGATGGTCGGCGTCATGATATATAAAGTCAAAAAGAAAGCAATCCCCGCCAGAACCATGTTCGGCGGAGTTTGCTGCACGCCCATTGCATTTCTCGTAAAAGATAGGATGATGATGATTCTCGTAAAAGAAGTCATCATAATGACAATAGACGGGAGCAGTGCCACCAGAGTGAGTAGATAAATCAATTCCAGTGTTGGCACGGACCCGCCGTTTAAACCCGTTAATAATTCATTCATCCGGACTCCTTTCCGTGACAACTGTTTCTTCTTCCCTGTTTTCCAGGCTTTTCTTTCTGAAAACTGCGGAAAAATCATGATTCTTCCACAAATCGGATAGTCCCCCCCCCGAGGACTTCCCTATTCTTCCTTCTTCCTCATAGTCTTCCTTTAGTTCACAAATCAGCCGGACCCCCTCTGTTCCTGAACCCAGAAGTAGACAGCGGTTTTCCTTCTCCAGGCGAAGAATAAACAGCTGTCTGTCTTGTGCTATCTGTATTTGGTCAACCACCTTCATGTAGCGACCTTTTTGAAAAACCTTACCGTACTTCCCGATCATGCGATTCAATGCCCAAGCGCCCAGTGCGAAAAGGCAGAAAAGGAGGAAGCCGGAAATGAGGGAAAGACTATCTCCCGCAGTCATTATAAACTCTCCTGATTGATGTCTTTCTTCAGAATCTCCGTAATACGGATACCGAAGTTATCCTCTACAACTACGATATCTCCCTTGGCAATACACTCTCCGTTTACATAGAGGTCTGCCTGCTCTCCTGCCATCTTATCGAGGACAACGAGAGAGCCCTGGGTGAATTCCAAGATGTCCTTAACGAGTTTCCTGGTTCTTCCGATTTCAACGGAAATCTCCAGCGGCACCTTCATTAAGAGTTCACGGTTACTGGAATTCTCCTCTTTTTCTTCATCACTCTCCTGAAATTCCTTGGAATTCAGAGGTTTAATGATGCTGGGTTCGGAAGACTCCGCCTTCGCCTTCTTTCCTCCCTGTAAGTCCCGAATCAATTCCATCATCTGATTCTGAGACTGCTGCATCTGGGTAAGAAGCTGCACGGTCATCGGATCCATCGCGGTTCCCATCACGACACCGGCAGGCTGGACAGGCACTTGCGCCGCAGGCTGCGGGAGCGGCATAGCTTGTGGTGCCGGTTGTGGCTGCGGAGCAGGCTGCGGTGCGGGAGCGGCTGCTGTCGTTTCACCCGAAAACGCGGAAGCACCCTGTGCACCCCCGCTTGCTGCTGTATCTGTCTGTTCCGAAGAACTGTTCTCTTCATTCTGCTCTTTTAAGAGACTGGCTAAAAGTGCATCCGCTGTCGCCTGGTCAATCGGTCCCGACTTTGCCGGAGCCGGCGTCGCCTCCGCTTCTGTACTTTCTTCCGGCTTTGCCTCCGCTACAGCTTCCACTGCCGGAGCCGGTTCTTCTTTCTGCTCTTCCGCGGAACTCGTCGAATCGTCGGTCGGAATGTACTCATCGTCATCCTCTTCCATCCCGAACTGCGCTTTAAACGGTTCGAGAAGACGCTTCACAAGGTCTACGGACATGATATTGATAAATTCGCTACTCAATTTCCCTTCTATCTCCAAGGTAAATCGAATAACGACACTCTCTTCCGTTCCGTTAAAATACTTATCTTTAAACGCATTTCCGTCGTCAATCTCGTAGGAAATCGGGGTGGAAATATCCACAGTTGTGCCTAAAAATTCGGATAGTGCCGTGGCGGAAGCTCCCATCATCTGGTTCATAGCTTCCCGAATCGCACTGGCATTGATCTCGTCCATCACGAATTCTTCTTCCGGAATTTCCGCTCCCATCATCATCGAAACGATGACACGCACATCATTTCGGGAGAAAAGCATAACGCTCTTTCCGCTGAGCCCTTTTACATACGAAATTTCAACTCCAACCGCAGGTTCTAAATCCTGGAAGTCAAAATCTTCCTTCGTCATCACCTGTACGATCGGAGTGGTAATGTTCACCTTCGTGCCAAGAAGTGTGGATACTGCTGTTGCCGATGAACCCAGGCTGATGTTCATAATCTCGCCTATCGCATCGAATTCCATTTCATTGAAGCTCGTGGCACCCATCTATCATACTCCTTTATTTTCCCTACAAATCAACTATCTGATGTATTCCTTATTTTCCAATATCCAGTGCTCTTTGCGCCATGGTCTTCATTGCATTCAATGCCGTGACATTTGCCTCATAAGAACGGGTTGCAGACATGGAATCAATGGTTTCCTTCAGGACATCCACATTCGGATAGTTCACATAGCCGTCCTGATCCGCATCGGGATGGTTCGGATTGTAGACGCGCTTCATCTCGCGATCGTCCGTCACAACCCCTTGCACTCTAACTCCGGCATTCTGTCCACGGAAGCCCTTGCCATTTGCCGCATTACGAAGCGCCTGCTGAAAAGAGCGACCTCCGTAGCTTTCCAAAATGACATCTTTTCTCTTGTAGGCACCGCCGGATTCAGTTCTCGTCGTATCCACATTCGCGATATTCTCCGCAGCGATGTCCATCCTGACTCTCTGTGCACTAAGACCCGAGGCGCTGATATCGAATGAATTTAAAAACGACATACTCTTCCTCTACTCTCTTTAAACACCCAAAATCGTCTTTACCGTTGTGGTGATACGCTCAGCATTGAAGGGCTTTACCACAAAATCCTTCGCACCGGACTTGATGGCATCGACAACCATGCTCTCCTGTCCCATTGCTGTACACATAACCACCTTTGCATCCGGATGCGCTTCTCTAATCTTCTTCAAAGCCTGCAAACCGTCCATATTCGGCATCGTGATGTCCATGATGACCAGATCCGGATTCTCTTCTTCGAACTTCTTTACCGCTTCCATGCCATCCTGTGCTTCCACGAAGGTGCAATCTGCAAATCCGCCCTTAGTCAGGGAGTTCTTAATCATCATTCGCATAAACGCTGCATCGTCTACCAACAAAATCTTTGCCATCTTCGTTTCTCCTATCCTTATCCTTCATTTCTATATCTGTAGGTGTATTCACCTAAAGAAGCATCTCCTCATTCCCTACTCATCTAAGGAAAGATCCGTATCCAGGAGCTCCTGTACTTCCTCCGGATCCATGTTGTTGTTCGGTCCGTTGTCCAACTCCTCCGCTTCGTCTTCCTCTTCCGGTAAGTCATAAGCCTCTATATCATCTTTCGGCATTTCTTCTTTTTCAATAATACGTTCTTCAATGCGAACCGCGATATTTTTCTTAAAAACACCCATCTTGCCGGTGAACCAAGGCTGTCTTCCGACGTAAAGCTTAACGGAAGAATCCTTCTCTTTATTCAAATCGATGACATCGCCTACCTTCAGGTGATACAGGTCTTCGATATCGAGCTTTACCAAGCCGAGCTGTCCTGTTAAAGGGAACTCCGAGAAACGGAGATGCTGCATGATGGTGTCCTGGTTATTCTCGTAGGCGAAGCCCCTCGCCAAGTGTTTCCGGTTATCAATAATCTTAAACATGTGTTCCAGAAGCGTTCCGGGAAGACAGATACGAATTCTCTCCATCGCAAGCCCCGAGATATCCACATTCAAAACAACAATGACAACGGTCTCATCCAAGCCGACTTCCTGCACCATGGAAGGGTTTGTCTCCACTTTCGAAATCTTAAACTCGGCATTGATATAATTACTGAAGCCGTCTCCGAGTGCGTGAACGATATACTCCATGATACGCTTGTAGAGTGCCATCTCGACATCCGTATAACGATAGTCGCCGTCCGTCTTCATCACCGAATCCGTTCCGCCGAGCATGTGACTGACCAAAGTCAGGGTGAGTCCCGGGGAGATAAATGCCATCAGCGGCACATTGCTCTTTCCTCTGTCCTCCACATGCGTATCCACGATGGTCATACAATCGTTCTCATGGAAGGCATTGACATATTCATAATATCTGGTTTCTCTTAACTCTAGAACAGTAATATCCGTCATGGTACGGAAGATTCCGTTAACCTGCGAAGTCAGGATACGGGCATAGTTATCAAAGATACTTTTCAATAAACGAATCTTCTCTTTGGTAAACTTTCTCGGACTGTAGAAATCGTACTTACTATAATGATCTTCCTTCTTCGTCGGTGGAGTTTCTTCTTTCTTCGTCTCCTGAACCGAAACCTCCGCAACCTCCGGCTCCACCTTCTCCTCTTTAGGCGGTCCGTCCTGCATTGATTTCAGAAGTGCATCTATTTGGCTTTGAGATAGTACATCTGCCATCTATAAACCTCTCCCTGAACATCTGTGAAAAATCTTTCCCTTTTTCACATAACTCCTTTCGCTTGCCCCGGGTGCTGTCTTCCGAGACCAACATAGCGTTATCCGCTGTATTATAAACCATATCCTATGAATATGGCTATACCTTATCTTTTAACTTTTTTATGGATTTGCATTTTCTCCGCTATTTTCCACAGAAACAGTCGGAGAAGCGGCGTCTCCCTGCGTCTCTCCTCCTCCTGCCGGAGCCTCTTCCGCTGCGCTTTCCGGCGTTTGCGCACTTTCACCGCTCGCTCCATTTTCTTCTTTTTGAATATTTTCCGGAACACCGGATGTTACGATCGTTTTATCCTTGTTTGCTCCGCTGTAATACTCCTGGAAATACTCATCCAGCCCACGAATCTTCGCTCCCTGATCAATCAGAAGAATCTCTACACGTCTGTTTTTCGCTCTTCCGTCCGCGCTTTCATTCCCTGCAATCGGATGGAACTGTCCATACCCGATACTCACCAGTTTATCCGGGGAGATGATTCCTCTTCCCTGAATAAACAGGCAGACTTCCGCTGCACGCATCACGGAAAGCATCCGGTCGTTTCGCGGATTGTTCGCTCTTTCCGGGTCTCCCTGTGCGGTATGTCCCATGATATTGACCTGAGACAGATTCTCCGCCGCACCGGAAAGCGCATTACAGAACACATCCAGAGTCTGCTGCCCCTGCGGCGTAAGGACGGAACTGTCTCCGTTAAAGAAAGTTTTATCTTTAAACACAACAAAAGTATAATCCTGTCCGCGAGAAACTTCTACCCCTGAAATTCCCGCGTCGTTTAAGGCACGGGCAATTTGCAGGTAGAGATCCTTCGGGTCCTCGGTATTCACTTCATTTTCAGGCGCTTTACTGTCGCCAATCGAACCGGAACCGGATTCATTGGTCACTTCGCCGTTGATGACAATCTGCTCGGCAGACTTTTCTCCCGGTCTACCGTTCGGGTAAATAGAGCGGACGAACACATCCCACTTCGCCTGGTCGAGGCTGGACATCGAGTACAGTAATACGAAGAAAGTCAAAAGTAAAGTCACCAAATCCCCGTAGGTGTCCATCCAGGAGCCGCCTTCGTCTCCTCCACCACCTTTCTTTTTCATTACTTTCCACCTCCGGCGTCGTTACCGCCACCGCCCTGTCCTGCCTTAGCGAGCAACTTAATCTGCCGCTTCTGTGCAAGAGAAGCCAGGAGTCTTTCTCTGATTACTTTCGGGTTGTCTCCGGACTGAATGGCAATCACGCCTTCGATAACCACCTCACAGTAAAGCACCTCTTCATTGTCCTTTACCGTAAGCTTCTGGGCAATCGGGTGGAAAAGAATGTTACTTAATGCGGAACCGTAGAAAGTCGTAATCAGCGCAACACCCATATCCTGTCCTAAGGTATTGGAACCTCCGCCTGAACCGGAGAGATCCATTCCCTTTAACATATTGATGAGACCAACCAGCGTTCCGATCATACCGAAAGCCGGTGCAAGTGCGGAACCTTTTACATAGAGACTCTTCGCCTCTTCATGTCGTCCCATCATATCTTCTACCTGTCGTTCCAGCGCCGCCCTGACTTTATCCGGGTCGTTCGCATCGACAATCATGATAACCGCCTGCTTAAAGAAGGGTTCCTTAATTTCTTCCGCTTTTTCTTCAAGCGCAAGCAAACCGCTCTGTCTTGCAACGAGAGCGAGGTCTACGATGGCCTCTACGGTTTTCGGGACATCATACTTCTTTCCCCCTCTGAGACAGATTGCGATATGTTTCGGTACTTCCTTTAAGATACGGAACGGATAGCACGCGATAAGACCCGCTATGGTACCGCCGACAACGATCAGCACACTGGGCATATCCACGAAGTTATTTAACTTCTGTACTGTGATACCGTTTACAATTAAGATTACGGCCAAAATCCAGCCGATGAGCATTGAAAAATCCATGGTTTATCAACTAGCCTCCTTGCTAAATAGCTCCTTGCAGAGCCTATTCCTTCCCTTTAATTTCATAAACATCCTCCCCCTCGTGGAGTTTGTTCTGAAAGGTAAAGCAGTTTCCAAGAAATTCCTGTACCTGTTTTATAATTGACTCAACACTATCCTTCACAAGATAAAAGTCGCCATTTGCTAGTTTGATTTTTGTTTCCGGAATTCGTCGTATATATAAGACTTGAAAATAATTTAGAAAAATTTCTTCTCCATTTAATTTTGTTAGGCGAATCATGATTCCTTCCTCTCCTCAACCTAATAGGGTTATTCCCCCGTGAATGAAGTTATAAACTTAGAAAAGGAGGATGCGAAATAAGAAAGACTGTTCAGAATCCCTTCTCGCTCTTTGCTTATCCCGCAACCTCTTCGCTGCTTATCTTATTTCACCGCTTATCGCTTCATGTTTACCAGTTCCTGTAGAACTTCATCCGATACGGTGATAATTTTGGAATTGGCCTGGAAACCTCTCTGTGCTGTAATCATATCCGAGAATTCCTTCGCAAGGTCTACGTTGGATGCCTCAAGATACCCCGCCATAAGAGTCGGTGTGGAACCTTCCCCGGGCATGGTAGCGGAGATATATCCGGTGTTGTCGCCAACGCCTGCATTAAAGGTATTGTTTCCCGCCTTGGTAAGACCTTCCTGGTTCTGGAATGTCGCTACGGCAACCTTACCTAAAACAACGGATACGGAAGTGACCTGCGCAGGTGCTCCGCCGGCACCGGGAGTCTTGTTATCAATAATTCCCTTGATGATACCGTCCTCACCGATTTCAACCGACTTCAGCTGTGCGGCAAATCCGGTGAATACCGGCGTTCCGGTAAGGGCAACCGTTCCTGCATTGTCCGCTGCCGGAGCTCTAAGCGGTACCAGCTTCTTTCCGCCGTCGCCGTACTTTGTCGGCTCTGTCAAAGAATCCGGCTGGAAGCCGTAAACGAAGTTGTGGTTCGCATCTACGATATAGCCGTTGGCATCTACGGAGAACTGTCCGACTCTGGTATACGCAAAGTTATTCTTCTTCATCTCTGCCGTCGTCGTCTTTGTATTTGCCGGGTCCAGTGTCAGCTCTTTATTGGAAGCGCTGGTGACAAAAAATCCGGCGCCGTTGATATTGGCATTGAATCCGCCTACATAAGACGGTGTACTGGAAGTAAAGTCTGTTGCGATGGAGCCGGTAAGAGAACCGTAACCATACTGTGCGGGGTTTGCACCGCCGATGGTGGCATTACCGGTAGCTTCCTGCTTTCCACCTGATGAAGTGGAGGAAGTCTGATACATCGCATCTTTAAAACTATAAGTCTGTGACTTGAAACCGAAGGTATTTACGTTTGCAATATTGTTACCGATTACATCCAACTTGTTCTGATGTGCTCTTAAGCCTGCTACAGCGGAATCCATTGCTCTTAACATAATTTTCTGTCCTTTCCCCTCTCTAAATCAGAAAGGGTCATCAATCTACTTCTTTGTTTACGTATTTTTATCGACCGTTTCGGGTCAATCTATAAAGTCTGCTTGAAAAAAATTGTTTATGCTTTTATTTTTTTCGATTTTATTAATTTTTAATTTATAAAAAAGTGCAAAAAAAATCCGTTTTGCCGGATTTTCTTTCTTAGCTTCCGCTCGGTCCGCTTGCTGAGGCGGCAGCGCCTACTCCGGATAC
>JABZIV010000006.1:0-17598 GCA_015258095.1 Lachnospiraceae bacterium | reverse complement strand
ATACCGGACCGGCAGGAGAGCTCGCCGCGCTTCCACTACTCGACGTACTTGCCGGCGTACTAGCCGCACTTGCCGGTGTGCTTGCAGCTGCTCCGCTTGTTGCTGCGGCTGTTGCTCCGCTCGTTCCCGGCTTTCCAATCTGAATCAGATTGGATAAAAGATACTCTGTCGTATCGCCCTCGATACGGAAGGTCGCTTCTTTTCCGGATAAATTCACGGAAGCAATGACGCCGGACTTTTCTTTCGGCTGATTCTCCACAAGAGAATTCTCCTTCTCCGGAAGTTTTACCGTTACTTCTTTCCCGATGAGCCCTGCAAGGTAAGTGGTCTTTGTCAGCGCCATCTCTTCTTTCATGTTGCTCGTCATCGTGCTGAGACTCTGTACCATCGCCATCTGTGTCATCTGTGCCATCATCTCACTGTTATCCATCGGATTGGACATATCCTGATGCGCAAGCTGCGCGGAAAGCAACTTAAAGTAGCTCTCTATCGTTAAAGTATTCTTCTCATTCGATTTTGCGGTATAACTTCCTACCTCGTAGGGATTCTTTCCTGAAGATACTGCTCGTATATCTGCCATACATCCTCCTTACTCTGCCAGTCCCAGTCTCATTCTATGGATAAACTCTTCTGTGCTGTCTTTTTTCTTCTCCGCTTCTTCGCGAAGTCTTCTCTCCGCTTCATCCTTGTTCTCATTGCCGCGCGAAGAATCATCCCGGAAGAGATGCTCTCCCTTTGCTTCCTCATGCACAACGACCTTTGTCTGCTCGCCGGTCTTCTGCTCCAGAATTCTTGCCATATCTTCCGCACCGCTTTGTAACAAGTGCAGCGTCTTGGCATTTTCCGCCAGAATAACCACATTTGCCTTTCCCGCAGAGAAGTTCACTTTTACGGTAATCTGTCCAAGGCTCCTCGGTTCCAGTTCAATCTTAATCTCGCCTTTATGGAGATCCATCTTTTCGTTTAAAAACGCGGCAACATCCTTCGGAATGGACTCTTCTTTCGTCACAAGCTTCATCGGCTGCTCTTCTTTAAAAACGGATTTTGTTCCCTCTTCTTTAAAGTGCGGCTCTACCTTCTGGAGTCCCTGCTGAATAGGGGTATCTTCCTTCTTCAAGTCCGGTCTGGCTACTCTATCCTCTAAAACTTTACTTGTCTTTTCTTCTTTCGTCTTCTTCTCGTGTAACTCTACTTTCTCTTCCTTCGGCAGAGCATCCGCCACTTTCTCTTTCGCATTTCCTTCTGCAACGGGCTTCAGAAGTGCTTCTACGCCTTCCTTCCCTTCTCCTTCCTCTTGGATTCCCGAAGGAACGGACAAGTTCAACTTCTGTCCGGCAGCCTTTCCCGCTTCTTTATTCTGTAAAACCGCTGTAGCATCTACAGGTTCTCCCGACTGCTTCAGGGCAGCGCCGTCTTCTACTTTAGCGACTGTCAGTGCAAGATCCGGATGGGTCTGCAACTCCGCCTTCAATTGATCACGCTCGATGAGAAAGCTGTTCTCCGTAAGCACGGTCGCAATCTTCTCTTCTCGCGTCCCGTCTGCTTTCGTTTCTACCTTCTCCTTGCCGTTCTCTTTTTTCGCTTCTGTCTTCTTTGTTTTTCCCGTCTTTTCGTCTTTTTTATCTTCTACGGCAGGCTTTTTCTCATCTTTATCCGTTCGCACTTCTTCTCTCTTCTCTCCTTCTTCTTTCGAAGCCCGAAGAAAGTTACTGAAGTCTAAAGAAGCACTATCCTTCTCTCCCGCCTTGGTTTTTCCGTAGTCCTTTCCCAAGGGAAGAACCTGACTCTCTCGCGTGAGACTGCTTTTTCCCGCGCTGTAATCTTTGTTCAGCATCATTAGTTCCGCCATATTTTCTCCTGTGATCTCTTAGGCTTTTCTCGCATGAGAAACGAATTCCTCAATGAAAGCCTCCTCGTTTTTCCGGCTAAGTTCATGGTATTCTTCCAGCTTCTTTTCTTTCAATTTCTCGAAAGCGCTGGTGTCCATGTTCGCCTTAATAACTTCTTTCTTTTTTTCCTCAGCAAGAATAGTGAGGCGGGTAAGTTCATCCTCTTCTTTTTTGATGCGTTCTTCCATTCTTTCGATACCGGCAACATAAATCATCATCTTTTCGATGGCGCAGCCCTCTTTCTTGACTTTCTCGAACTCTTCTTCATAGTGAACGAGTTCCTGTCTTAAATTCGTCAAGAGCTTCTGCTGATTCTGTACGTCCTGTACTTTAACTGCATACTCCTTCTTAAGCTTATCCAGAATCTTCAGTTTGAATTGATAAACGGCTTCCAGACTGTAGCTGAATTTTTTCATTCCGCTCCGTCCTTTCTAACAAGGAATAACTTACCTTCTAAGAGATATCGGTAATTTCCTTCATTTTTATTACTGTTTCTTCATAGGAAAATGATTCTTCTACTTTTTGCTTAAGAAATTCATTAATCAACGGATATTTTTCTATTGCTTCATCGAGTTTCGGGTCAGTCCCCTTCTTATACGCCCCGATAGAGATCAGGTCGGCATTTTTTCTATACAGTCCCAGAATATTTCGCATTCTGGAGGCATATTTCTTATGCTCTTCGGAAACGAGTTCCGCCATCAAACGGGAAATACTCATTCCGATGTCGATTGCGGGATAATGGTTCTCCGCCGCAAGCTGTCTGGACAGCACAATATGACCGTCCAAAATACCGCGGACCGTATCGGCAATCGGTTCGTTGGTATCGTCACCTTCTACGAGCACGGTATAGACACCGGTTATCGAACCTTTCTTGAAGGCGCCGGCTCTCTCCAAAAGACGCGGGAACTCCGCATAAATGGAAGGGGTATACCCTCTCGCAATCGGCGGCTCCCCTGTCGCAAGACCGATCTCTCTCTGTGCCATGGCAAAACGGGTCAGGGAATCCATCATCAGAAGGACATCCATTCCCTTATCCCGGAAATACTCTGCAATGGTCGTCGCCACGAGCGGTGCCTTCAACCGAAGCATCGCCGGCTGGTCGGAAGTCGCCACCACCAAAATGGTACGCCGCATTCCTTCCTCTCCGAGGTCTTTCTCTACGAACTCCAAAATTTCTCGACCACGCTCTCCGACAAGGGCAATCACATTAATATCCGTCTTGACATTTCGGGCAATCATCCCCATCAAAGTAGACTTTCCGACACCGGAACCGGCGAAGATGCCGATACGCTGCCCCTTACCAATGGTATTTAAACCGTCGATTGCCTTGATCCCAAAATGCAGTCGTTCTCGAATCGGCGGTCTGTCCAAGGGGTTCATATAAGAATTATTGACCGTGTAGTATTCACTTTCCGGAAAGGGTTCTCCCCCGTCCATCGGCGCACCCTGCGCATCAATAATTCTTCCCTTCAAAAAATCCCCTACGGGTACACGAAGGCGCCGTCTTGTATTTCTGACAAAGGCACCGGACGTGATCCCCACAGAGGTTTTATACGTCATCAGCTGCACGCGATCGCCCTTAAATCCTACCACTTCCGCAGCAACCTGGGATTCCGTTTCATCACTGTATATCATACAGATATCTCCGATACTGGATTTTCCCGTACCGGAGGCTTCCATCGACATTCCCACTATATTTTCAATTTTTCCGATATTCTCCACAGGATCCATCTTCTTGATTGTGGAGAGAACACTCTCATACATCCCCTACTCGCTCTCCTGGCTGTCCAAATGTCCCAGTCTTTCTCTTAGATTCTCCATCTGTGTGTCGATACCGGCATCCACAATCTCTTCCTGGGTCTCCAGGATAAGCGTTCCCGGCTCTTCTTTCTCAACAATCACAAACTTAATATTGTCCGAAACCTGAGAGAGTTCCGTTGCGATATCCGCATCCGTTTCCACCAGCATCTCATAATCCAGGCGGTCGATGTGAATCTTTAACCAGGCGGTCTTCTTGATGCGCTCCGCTTCTTTCAGAATCATTCTTCGAATGACTTCTCCCGAGGAATGGAGGCTGACATAAATCACCTTCTCCGCCACCGCAATGGCAACGTCTTTCAGTTCATCCATATAGCGGTAAAGCCTTTCGGTCTTGGCATCCTCTACGGTACGGAGGCTGCGGTTTAACTCCTGTCGAAACTCCTCCAGTTCTTCCGCGTGTTCGGAAAGAACCTGTTCTTCCGCTTCTTCTTTGCCCTTCTGAAACCCTTCCTCATGGCCGGCCTGATAGCCCTCTTCTTTCGCCTTCGCTTTGATATTCTCCGCTTCCTTTTCTGCGGTATCGATAATGCGTTGCGCCTTCTCTAGCGCAAGATGCAAAAGTGTCTCATGATAGGGATCCTCTTCCTGTTTCTCCGGCAAAGGGAGCAGGCTGTCCTTTTCTTTTTGCTGCTCTTCCCCCTGAAAATAATCCTCAGGCTCTTTTGTTGCCACCGGAGCCTCTTCCTCCAGAGAACTCAGGTAGTTGCTGAGTCCCTGATTGGAAGCAGATCGGATAATCTTCCTAGACGAGAACATTATCTTCATCTCCTCCCTTATTGATAATGACTTCACCCTTATCCTCTAAGGAACGAATAAGGTTTACAATCCGCTGCTGTGCCTCTTCTACATCCTTCAAACGGATATTTCTGGAAACTTCCATATCGGAATGAACGGTTTCCGCCATACGCTTCGACATATTGTTGAAGAAGATCTGCTTCATCTCTTCGCTTGCAGTCTTCAAGGCAAATACGATATCCTTCGAGTCGCAGTCTCGGATGAAACGCTGAACGGAACGGTCGTCCATGGTAAGAATGTCCTCGAAGACGAACATCTTGTCCTTGATATCTGCGGAAAGATCCGGATCGGTGACATCGAGTTCGTCGAAAATCTTCTTCTCATTACTTCGATCGATGTGGTTCATGATATCGGCAACGAAATCAATACCGCCAAGGTTCATGTTGTCCTCACTGGTAATAATGGTATCGAACTTTCGTTTCATCTCTTCTTCTACAATAGAGATGGCTTCCGGGGATACACGATCCATCTTCGCCATCGCCATAACGGTCGGAATCCGCTTCGCTTCGGCAAGGTTTTCAAGGATTTGTGCGGCCTGCTCCGCATCCATATAGGAAAGAATCAAAGCGATAACCTGCGGACGCTCGTTCTGCAAGAGAGAAAGCAGGGCCTTCGGGTCGCCCTTCGAGAAGAAATTGAACGGTCTCGAAGCCAGAGTATGGGAAACACGATCCAGAAGGGACTTCGCCGCGGTCTCGCCGAATGCTTTCTCGAGAACCGCCTTGGCATAATCCATTCCGCCATCGGTCATCATCTTATGGGTCAGGCAGAGGCGATAGAACTGTTCCAAAGTGTCCTCCACCATCGAGTTCGTGGTCTTCCCCATCTTTGCCACTTCAAAGGTGAGTTCCTCCACATCTCTCTCGTTCAAATATTTATAGATCTGGGAAGCGCGATCCGCGCCGAGGGAAACTACCACAAGCGCCGCTTTCTGCTTTCCGGAAAGCTTGTGGCGCGGCTCCGTCCCTTCGGGATTCGACTGATCCGCTTTTGCCTTACTTTCTTGTGCTTCTGTGCTGTTTCCTGCCACTGTTTTGCTCCTCTTCTCTCATCCAGCTCTGAATCAGCTTTGCCACTACCTGCGGGTTCTGGTCTGCAAACTCGCCGATACTCTTCTTCAGCTTCATACCGTGAATCATGCGACCTTCCGCATTAAGTTCATACTCATCCGGGGCGTCATCAATCGGTGCAATCTCATCCGTCGGCTTCTCCTGTACGCTAAGTGCTTCCTGATTCGCCATCTCTTCTTCCATAAGCTTCTTCTGCTTCTTTTTCTTCTTAGCACGAAGAATAAGAAGGATAAGAATAAGGAATAAGAGGAATGCCGATACACCTGCTCCGATAACTGCCCAAATCGGGAACTGGGCAAGAATTGTCTTCGGTTCTTCCGGTTTTGCTTCTTCCTGTGTCTTCTGGACATTCGTTTTATTGAGAGAACGCAGAATCGTAATCTTGCTCTCCGCATCGTCTCTGCTGATTCCTGCCGCATCCGCAACAAGGTTGATTAAATCACTCTCCGGAATGCTGGTATCATCTGTATTAATCACGATTGCCACGGTTGCGTTTTCCAGAACACCCGGTGCAATCTCTTTCTGTTCTTTTAAGACATTATACAGCCACTCCCTGGTTGCACTGGAGTTCGCATAACCGTCATTTGTCGCCGTTCCGCCGTTCTGCGTCGTATAACGGGGGGTGTCCGCATTGGCATCCGCACCCGCCACACCGGCAGCATTTTCTCCGGAATTTCCGGCATTCTCCCCGGCAACTTCTTCATTTTTCAGTAAACCGGTCTTGTCGTTTGCCTCTGTCTTCTCCGGAACGGTGTACTGCGTATTTTCCTGAATGAGCTTCGCCATATTCAGGGTTCCCTTTACGGAAACCGCCAGATTCTCTCCGCCGTAGATCTTTCCGAGCACGCGCTTAATGTTCGTTGCGATGTTGTTCTCCACGGTTGCCGTGAGATTCGCCATGCTGGAACCTGTTCCGCTCGTACCGTCATCCGTGTCCGCCGCCACTTCTTCCATGGTTGCGGCATCAAAAACGGAAACCTTCGTGAAATTCATTCCTTTTACGGAACGCGCCACAAGGTTTTTAATCGCCTCCGCATTCTTCTCGCTGAGGCTCTGCCCTTCCTGCATCGTCACCACAACACTGGCGCTCGCCTGCACGGGGTCTTCCGTTTCTATGGCGTAGTTCTGCTCCGTTCCTTCCGCAATGGTGACCTTTGCATCCCGTACACCATCAAAGAGGCGAATCGTCGCCCCCAATCGATCCTGTAAATCATAGAGTGTATACTGCTTCTTATCGGACTCCGTGGTCATCAAACCGGAGTTTCCGATGTACATATTGTACGCGAAGCCAGACTTCGGATAGCCCTTGGAAAGAAGTTGGGCACGAAGGGTATCGACCGACTGAGACGGCACCTTCAAAGACCCGGACTTTCCATCGTAAAGATACGGTACATTCTGCTCCTGGAGGAGAGAAACCACCTGCTGTGCTTCACTTTGACTTAAAGAAGTAAAAAGTGTCTGATATTCTGTTTTTTGTCCTTTAGCAATCAAAAAAACTGCCACAACTATAACCAGCAAAGTTACAGCAGAAATGATTCCTAAGAGCTTTTTTGATTTTTGCGACAGTTTCTGCCACATTTCTTTGAGCTTTTGCACTTGAAAACTCCCCTATCAATCCCCTACAAGTTAATCTTCATAAGCTCATTATAACTGTCCAACGCCTTATTTCGCAAGGATACGAGTAAATCCAGACTGATCTGCGCTTTGGCTTCCGCAATCGGTAAGCTGTGTGCATCGGAAAGCTGCCCTGTAGCCAGTAAATACTGCTTGTTTTCCACATCCAGCTGGGAAGTCTTGACATTATTGATAGCGGATTTAAACACGTCTTTAAATAAGCTCGCTCCTTCTACCTGGGCAAGTCCGGTACCAATCGCAGTAGTATCTCCTATGCTCCCCAGTTTCCAGGATTGCATCGGTTGAATCAGCGCTATATCTTCCATCGCTCCTCCTCCTTTAGGACACAATGTCTTTCTTCAACTTCCTGTATCATCTGTATTTTTTAAGTCCCAAAAAGCCGAAGTAACCGTTTTTAATCTTTTTTTAATATTAAATCTTATGTACTATAGCAAAACCGCCTTTGTTTGACAAGTAAAAGATAGCCAAATATCTCTAATTTTTTTAAATATTTTGCTTTTACGAAATTTTTCTTATTCCGCTTATAAACCTTCTCCCATTTTTCCCGCAATAAAAGAGGCCGCCGATTCGTTCCAGAGCCTTCGCACGCTGACAAGCACTTTTCCTTCTCCATCCAGTGTGGAAGCCTTCAAGCTCACCAAAAGGACGATTTTCTTTCCCTTTTCATCCATTCCGAGAAAGTATTTTTCCTTTACCGCTGTCTTATTTTTCTGCACATTGCTCTGCCGGAGGAACTGAAAAAAGCGCTTCCCTTCCTCCTTGGAAAAGGTACGTTCCGCATACTCCGTGAGGGCATCCTTCTCCGCTCCGTTCTTTCCCTTTGCCCGTTCATAGAGCACTTCCGTTTTTCCGAGGCGGGGACTCCAGAGCAGGACTTCCTCAAAGCCTTTATACAGGTCCTTCACCTTCTCCATCATCTTCTTCTGCTTTAACTTCAAGAAGTTTCCCTGGTATACCTGGAGGTTAATGATGTACGCATTTCGTCCCGGAATATGGCTGATTTCTCTTCCCCTTATACTACAGAAAGACTCTCCCTCCATCGTATCCAACACTTCCCGGTCGCCTTCCGAAAGGTTGGTCAGAAAACGACGAATCACTTTGTACAGGACTTCTTTCCTATTATTAATGATTTTTTCCGTTTGCTTCACACTCAAGCCGTCCATCACGGCAAGCTCCTGCGCAAAGGCTTTATTGACATAGAGGAACTCGAGTTTGTCTCCCACCATCTCTACAATGGAAAGGGGGATTCCCTCTGTGCAGTCTTCTTCCTGCCCCGTGTACTGCGCAAGATGCGCATAACTGCTCATTAAATTCACGTTTCCCAGGTCATCATTATACTGTCTCTTTCCCGGGGTTTCAAAACGGAAGCCCATCTCTTTACAGTGCCGAATCGTTTCATCGTAAGGTCTGGGGCGCCCGATATAGTAACCCTGCAATTTCTCACAGCCGATCTCCCGTAAGAACTCCAGTTGTTCTTCCGTCTCTACGCCCTCTGCAAGCGTTCGAATGCCGATTTTCTTTGCCATATCGACGATGGAACTCACGATTTTACGGGATTTCTCCTGAAAGTCCCGCAGTAAGAGCATATCAATCTTTAAGAGATCAAAATCAAAGTCCTTCAAAATATTCAGGGAGCTGTAGCCTGAACCGAAATCATCCATCCAGACCTTATATCCTGCTTCATGGAATTTCTGAATCTGGTTGCTGATCAGCTTCGGATTCTTATTCAGAACCGATTCCGTGATTTCCATTGTCAGCATCTCTTTCGGCACATTGTACTTCTCCACGAGTGTTTCCAATTCCGCAAAAATATCGCAGAGCTCAAAATCCATCCGCGATACATTGAAGGAAACCGGCACCATACTCTCCCCCTGCTCCCGAATATCATAGAAAGCCTTACAGATTTTTTCGATGACGTGGATATCCAGAAGATGAATCAGATGATACTCTTCTAAGACCGGGATAAACTCTCCCGGTGAAAGCAAACCGTAATGCGGGTCTACCCAGCGCACCAGAGCCTCCATCCCGCAGACCTCTTTCGAAAGCGCACGAATCAGGGGCTGATAATACACCTGTATATCCCCCCGTTCCATCGCCTGTTCTATATTGTCCACAATAAAACGCTGTCTCAGAAGAAGATGACTTAGTTCTTCATCGTAATAGCGATAAAAGATTTCCCGCTCTTTTTTAATGCTGTCACAAGCTGTCTTCGCCCTGTCGCAGGCATTGATGATATTTCGTTTCGCGGAAACACTGTATATGCCCACTTTAAAGTCCAGCGCCATGGGTAAATCGAGATTACTGAATGCTTCATGCACCTGAATCAAAGCATCATAACAGTCGGCATTGGACAAAAGAACCGCAAACTGATCCGCAAACATCCTCGTAATCAGCGCGTCCGGAAAGGCGGTTTTTAAGATATTCGCCATCTCCACCAGAAGAAGATCGCCTTCTTCAAAGCCGAAACGATAGTTAAACAGCTTGAAATCAACGATATTGAAGTAGCACAAAAGCTGCCCCTCTTCCAGATACTCCTCTGCAAGGGCGCGGAAAGGACGATTCTTTATGGTTTTTGTGAGGGGATCAATCTGCCCCTCCTGTAGTTTCGCTCTCTTCTCGTTCCATTTCGGAAGAATGATGTTATTCTTTCTAATCAATTCGGCTCCCTCCGATACTGCGACTTCCTGCCATTTCCAGCCTGTTTGTTCTATAAATGAAAGTTCTTATTCAGTAAACAAAAATTTTTTATCATGATACCCAAAAATATTGGGTTTCTATCCAATATCGTCAAAAAAAAGAGAGTGCATAAGCACCCTCCTCCATGAAAAAGCATTTTCTATTTTTTTTCATCCGGAAAATAGCTTTTATATTTTTCGCGAAGGCTTTCAAAAGAACCGTCCTCCCGCATCTTCCTGAGTCCGCGTGCAAAGGCACGAAGAATCTCCTGATTCTGCCCATGCCCCACAATGAAAGAGAGTTTCTCTTCCTTCGGAAAAGGAACGAGGTGAAACTCTCTGTGCAGTTTCACAATATCCGTTAAAGCGGGAGAGAAATCGCAAATCGCATCCGCATCTCCCTCTAAAGCTTCCCGAAAATCCTCATTGGTCTGTACAACAGTCAGAAAGTAACCGTAGTTCTCCCTTCTCTCTTCCAAAAAAGCGGCGGCAAAGCTGCCTTCTTTCACATAGATTCGCTTTCCCCGTAAAGCTTCCAGAATCCTGTCTTCCTTCGCCCCGTCCTGCGCAGCCTCAGTGAAGAGTCCGCTGTTCTTTCTCGAAAGAAGAAACGCGAGTTGCATCTCCTGATAGGACTTTGAAAAATCGACCCTCTTCTCCGTCTTCTCTTCCACGAGCCCTCCGATAGCCATATCCGACGTTCCCGCGATGACGGAAGGTTCCAGTGTAGACTGGTTTTTCGGAAGGAAACGCACGGAAAAGCCTTCTCTCTTCGCAATAGCCTCTATCAGCTCCACTTCGAAGCCTGTAGCGCTACCTTCTTCGTCTTCCTTCGTAAAGGGGAAATTATCAAAGTCATAAGAAACTCTCACTTCTCTTCCGACGATTTTCCCGGTCGGTTTCTTTCCGCAAGAAAGAAGAGAGAAGGAAAAGCAGAGAAGAAGCGGTACAAAAAGCAGGGTAAATCTTCTCTTCTTTCTCTGTTTCATCTTCTGTTCCATTCCTTATCCATAATCCGAAGGAGGGACAAAACACTCTGAAAAGAAAAGACCTCTCCCGTCTCCCCATGGTAGACGTCTCCCTGCCAGCTGCTCCTCTGTCTCAGTTTTGTATGCACGAAGAATGTCGCCAGTTTTCCTCTTTTCTCAATCATCGGATACTTTTCCAAAGTTCTTGCGGCGTCAATCAGTGCTTTCTTTCCTTTGCGGTCGGGATAGACATACTTCTGTCTCTTTCGAAAACTTCTGTCCCGACAGGCTGTTTGCGGGTAATCCCACTCGTCGTAAAAGGATTCCATCTTCTTAATCAAGTCAAGAACACTGTAAAAAGGAACCGCCTCCGGAGAATAGAGTTGCAACAATTCCCCCTGAAAGTCTCCCTCATCTCTGGCATTGACCAAAACGCCGAGCAGATCTATGGCATAAAGCTTATCCAGCGTTTTCTCCATCCTCATCTTCCTCATCTTCCAAAGACAACGTCTTATCCAGCAATGCTCTATCCATTAATTTCAGAAGTTCCAATGCAGAGCGAAAATACTGCGAACGGTTCTTTTCTGCCCATGTCACTTTCCCTTGCCAGGTATCCTTCTCCATACACTTCACTTCCACAATGAAAGTGCCGTTCTGTATCCCTTTCTCTTCCATTCCTCTCCCCCTTTACTAATAGTCCTACTTTACTATGAAACGAAAGAGAAAAAAAGCCCCTTTTTCATCGCGGAAAATGCCCGTTTCGGAGTCTTCTTTGCAAAGAAAAAGGACTACCGATGATCTGTCGGCAGTCCCTTTCCTTCTTTTTTAGGTTTCACGTTTCTTTTATCGTACTTTCTTCACACTATATTTCCACTATCTTTTAGATTCCAAATTCCTCTGCCCAGTAAACTTCTCCGTCTACTTCAACAGTGAAGATTGCGCCGCTCTTGAAATCGCCTTTTAAGATGTTTGCTCTGTGAGAAGGAGAATTCATCCAAGCTGCTACAACTTCTTCCGCGCTGTCATAATACTGTGCAAGATTCTCGCCATAGAGAACTTTGTCATCAGCTGTATACCAAGGTCTTCCATCCGGTCTTGTGTGGGAAAAGCTTCCAACGATTTCGTTTGCTCTTACCTTAGCGGCGTTCTCAACCTGGTAATTCCAGCTAAGCGGATTCAATCCATTTGCTACTCTAATTTCATTTACTTTTGCGAATGCGGCTTTTGCATCACCTTTTGCAGCAAAGGCTGTCATTGCAAATATTGCGGTAAATAATGCTGTAAGTAAAATAAATCTTACTACCTTTTTCATACTTAACTCCTTCTTGCGAGGGAGTCAGGAGCAGAATCACTCACCCTGGTCAGGGGCTTTATGATTGCAGCTGGCTGACATTTTACAGTCCCTATAGCTTTGCGTCGCCGGGTTTCCCCGGGTTTGCCATGGTTCCCTTGGAACCATATGTTGTGAAAAGAATGCTCTTTTCGGGTAAAAAAAACCGACACCTAGGATTCCCTTCCTAGTTGCCAGCTAACCGTATCTTCAATATGAAAAAGTCTGTATAGTTTTATACATCTTCCTATAAGAAGATCGCAACTGGCTGCCATTTTACAGGCCCTATAGCTTTGCGTCACCGAATTTCTCCGGTTTTGCTCAAACAGATCCGGTCAGAATCTGCTGGTAAGCAAGAGTCTTGTCTCTGTTCCGACAAGCTATCCAATTCGCTTACATCTTGGATTATAACAGATATTTTCGAGGAGTCAATAGAAAAATTAAAATTTAATGTTTTTTATTTTCTCTCTGTATATTTGTTCCTCTTAGTATACAATATCGTATCTATATTATTTTATATAAGTAATTTTCAAAAAAAAATCAAAAAATAATTATTCAGTCCTTTGCAGTCTGCCTTTTAGTCCTTTAAGGACTGCATGAAAGCCTTCTTGTTCTCCAGCGGTGAGCTCTTCGGTCTACCGAGGTCTGCTCGGGAATGTAAGGCACAGCAAATCTCGATCAGAATCGGTCCTTCTTCCTCTGCCATCTCTTGTAAGGCTTTCTCCAAACTTTCCCGCTCTTCGACTTTTCGGTACTTCCGGTATCCCACAGCCTCCGCCAGTTTTCCATACTGCACGGAAGCCGATACTGTAGGCTGTCCGCCAACGGTCTCATGCGCTTCATTGTTAAAGAGGATGTGCACAAAGTTTTTCGGCGCGGAGGCTCCTATCGTTGCCATCGCCCCGAGATGCATAAGCACCGCCCCGTCTCCGTCAAGGCAGAAGACCTTTTCTCCTTTTTTTTGCAGCGCAATCCCGAGCGCAATCGAACTCGCGTGTCCCATGGAGCCAACCGTAAGAAAGTCCAGACCGTGTCCTTCTCCTCGCGCATCCCGTATCTCATACACTTCCCGACTGATTTTTCCCGTCGTGGAAACGACCGGACTCTTTCCCGTATAGGAAAGCACGGTTCTGATTGCGTCCTCTCTGATGAGCGTATACCGATTTCGATAGGGGAATGCCGTGCTCTTCTCCAGGGCTCCCTTCTTCACCACAATGGCAGCCTGCCTTCCCTCCCGGAAAACCGCTGCAAAACCGCGCAGGACCTCCGTAAGTTCTTCTTCCGTTGTCTCCTTCTCTAAAATAAAATAGGGAATCTCCATCATATCGAGAAAAGAGAGAGTGATTTCTCCCTGAAAGAGATGCTGGGGTTCATCCTTTACCCCCGGTTCCCCGCGGTAGCCGATGACAAGGAGAAGCGGAATCGCATAAACCCCCTTCGCGCATAAAGAAGCGAGCGGATTCATGGCATTGCCTTCGCCGCTGTTTTGGAGATACACGGTAGGCACTTCTCCGCTCGCGAGAAAATGTCCGGTCGCAAGTGCTACCGCATTTCCTTCATTTGCTGCAATAATATGCCGTTCCGAAATCCCGTAGCGTTCCATCAAAGCATCGCAGAGCGCTTTTAACTGAGAATCGGGTACGCCCGTAAAGAAATCGGACGGAATCCTGTCCAGAAATGCTTCTACTTTCATCTTTTTCTCCTCCTCTACATGAGTAGTATCTTTCTATAAAGCGTGTCCAGCTCTTTCTCCGAGAGCGTAACCGGATGATTCTTCATCCGCTCCTGATTCACGGAATGAACGAGAAGCACGACAGCCTTCTCCAACAAGGCTTCTTCCGCTTCGGGAATTTCCGTCTGTAAATCTTTCGGAAGCGTGCCTTCCTTCTCCATCTTCCTTATCCCTTCCTCTAAGACCTTCTTGTCGAGGTTTTCCAGGAAGAACCGCGTCTCCTTCGGAAGGATATCCATCTTATCCAGAAAAGCACGATAGGCAACAACGCCGCCCTCGATGTCTTTCGCCCTGAGGCAATGGGCGAGGCTGCGGAAATTCTCCTCCTCCTCCGGACGAAGATGAGATACGGATATGGGATATAACTCTTTATTCACCATCGCGGTAGCCAGTCCGTGCGGCAGCCGGAAAAGGGAACCCAGCTTATAAGACAGGGCGTGTCCGCCGGTTGTTTTCGTAATCGCAATGGCTTTCCCGGCGAGATTTGCCGCATAGGCAATCTCTTTCAGCGCCTCCTCCTCTCCTTCCAGATAGGCATCACTATAGCGAAGAATCCGCTCAATCGCTTCCTTTCCGTAGTAGAGATTGTCCCCTTCACTTGCTTTAGACCAGATCGATTCCATCGCATGACTCAAGGCATCCAGAAGACAGGCTTTCTTCTGGAATAGCGGAAGCGTACGAAGGCTTCTCGCATCTTCCACCCGAATCAAAGGATAAATACTTTCATCCTCTACGGAAATCTTCTCCCCATCCTTATACAGTACGGCAAACGGCGTACTTTCCGAACCGGTTCCCGCGGTCGTGGGAACCGCAAGAAGCGGAACGCCGTTGTCCTTCCATGGGGTTTTCAGAAGCTCTTTCTCCGATATGGAAGAAAAGAGCTTGATGCACTTTGCCGTATCCATAGCGGAACCGCCTCCCACGGCAAAGATGACATCCGCAGAAAAATCCCGAAAAGCACGGGCTCCTTCCACCGCTTCCTGAAAAAGCGGATTCACCGAAAAGGCGGAAAAACGTTCCACCTCTAATTTCAGTTCTTCCGTAAGCGTCCAAAACTCCTCTCCCAGCGGAAGCGTGTCAAAGGACTTCCCCGCTACAAGAAAGATTTTCTTCCAGGCATTTCTTCGAATGAAATCTCCGAGTTCCTCCTTCACATCGCCTGTTCCGAGAACAATCTGCGCCTCGATCACTTCTTTTCTCATATTCTTCCCCAAACCCTATACAAAATCCGGCACGTTCTTCAAGGTTCTTCCCTGCTGCCTGTCCTTTCTCTTCTCCGTCCTTCCATGAAAACCGTGCCTTAAAATCAGTCCAAAAATTCTGCTATATTCTAGCGCAAACTGCCGTACGGGAAAATATATTTTTTTGTATTTTGTAAAATTCTCCGTCTCCGAACGAGGAATGGATTATCCATGAACCCCAAACTAAAGAACCGCTTTTTCTCCATACACAAAATGCGGAACTACTCTTCCTCCGGAATCAAACGGATAATTTCTTTAAACGGCATCAGGAAGCTGTCGCACTCCTCCGCCCTTTCATGTGTAAGAATACTCTCCGCCGCTTTCTGAATCGCCGGAACGGTCGCCCGCATAAGCTGGTTCGCATAAATGACCACATTTGCCCCGCGCGCCTTAAACTCTTCTTCTTTTACCACATCAAAACTGGTCGGAACAAGGACGATGTAGGTTTCCTTATCTTCCGCGCGAAAACGCTCGATAAAAGTGAAAATCTCCGTCGGGTCCTTCTTTCTGCTATGGATCATGATGGCATCCGCCCCCGCTTTCACAAAGGCAAAGGCGCGTTCCAGGGCATCCTCCATCCCCTTCTCCAAAATCAGGCTCTCAATACGGGCACAAATCATGAATTCCTTCGTCCGCTGCGCATTCTTTCCGGCACGAATCTTCTCCGAAAAATGAGCGATGCTGTCCTGCGTCTGCTCGACTTCCGTTCCGAAGAGAGAGTTCTTCTTCAAGCCGGTCTTATCTTCGATAATCACCATCGATACGCCGAGACGCTCCAAAGAGCGCACCGTGTAGACAAAGTGTTCTTTAATTCCTCCGGTGTCTCCGTCAAAGATAATGGGTTTCGTCGTGACTTCCGTAATATCCTCAATCGTACGGAAGCGGGAACTCATATCCACAAGTTCGATATCCGGCTTTCCTTTCGCCGTAGAATCGCAAAGAGAACTGACCCACATCGCATCAAACTGATGGGCGGCTCCCTCTTTATAGACCTTCGTATTCTCAACGATGAGACCCGTCAGACCGTCATGCGCCTCCATCGCATTCACGAAGCCTTTCAGCTTCAGTTCTCTCCGAAGCCGTCCTCTTCGAAAATCCGGCATCGCAAGGTCTGCCCGACTCCGCTTATCGAGGTCCTGATACCTTTCGTTTCTATTGTAGGGAAACTCCACAAGTTTACCGCCATACTCCGCAAGGATACTGCATACTTCATCTCGAATCGGCCTCTGAAAACCGCTCTGCCAATCATCGCCGTGCACCACGAAATCCGGTTTAAAGCGTTCCAGGTTCTTCCGGTAAGAGAGAGTATCCTGCTCTACAACCCGGTATACCCCGGAAATATTCTCAAACATCGCTTTTCGCTCGCTAAAAGGAAGAAGAGGGTAGCGCTTATAAGAAGATACGACTTCATCGGTGAGCACGCCGATAATCACTCTTCCGAGTCGCTTCGCTCTCCGGATCAGGAAAAAATGACCATCATGCAGGATATCCGTTGAAAAAGAGAGGTAAACCGTCCGTTTTTTCACCGCGGAAAGAAGATGCATCACCACCGCAAGGTCTTCCGGATTGTCCACCTCCTGACAGAGCTTCTCTCCCGCGTCATAGAGTTTCAACGCCATCCGCTCGGAAACCGTATTGAACGCTTCCTCCGCATACTGCTTCTTCCAGGGTGTGCCGCCTTCCTCTCTTTCGCAGAAATCGATGATGGCGGAAAGCCATACCTTCCAGTCTTCTTTCGTCAGTTTGTAAAGCGGCTCCGCGCTGTACGCATGGTCAAAACAATAGATTCCTATTTTCGAAATCTTCCCGTTCGTGATTTCCGCTTTGAAGTCTTTCTCCGGAAGTTCTTTTGTCGTGCTTCCCGCCATAAAAGAACCTTCCTGCTCACAGAAATCGAAGAAAACCTCATCCTCCACGACAAGATCCCCATGCATAAGCAGGAGATCGGTATCCTCCAGAAGTTCTTTCGCAAGATAGATGGAATAGATATAGTTTGTTTCTTCATACAGCGGATTCCGTACAAAATGATAGTTTAAGTCCAGTCCCAAGCTCTCCACATAATGCATGAGCTTCTCCTCGAACGGACCGGTCGTAATCACCACTTCCTGAATCCCCAACTCATGAATCTGATGCAACTGCCGACTTAAAATCGTCTCCATACTGGCAAGTTCCGTCATACACTTCGGGTGATCTTTCGTGAGATCCCCCATCCGGCTTCCCTTCCCGGAATTTAAAATCAATGCTTTCATACTTACTCTCCTGTTCTTCTATTATCCTTTTCTTCTATTTCTCTATTCTACTATTTCGCTTTTCTTCTATTTCTCTATTTCATTCATCCTGCACTGCAATCTGCTGAAAATACGCGTGAATCTTCTCTCCTGCACAGCCGATATGCACGCCGATGTCTTTTATTTTACTATGGGAAAACGCCTTGTCAAACGG